>ONAS01000001.1 GCA_900315815.1 uncultured Eubacteriales bacterium | reverse complement strand
AGTATCTTGGGGTAGTTCTTCCAACGCTGACGGTTATGATGTAACTATCAAAAACGCAAGCGGTAAGGCAGCTTCCCAGACTGTCCACGTAGGTAAAAACGCAACTTCTACAACTATTTCTCTAAATACCGCTGACAGTGGTTCTTACTCCGCTGAGGTCAAGGCAATCAAGGGTACTCAGTCGAAGTCTGCAACTCGTTCTTTCTCCCTCAAGGCTGCCTTTGTCGCTGAGTCCGAGGCGTCCACTATCAAGGTTCCAGTAGTATTTCCAAATACACGCTTCGTCTGCAACCGATGCGGGCGCAATATTGGCGACAGTGTTAAGGATCACATTATTCCAATTGACAGCACCGAACTGAGAGAGCGTTATGCAGATAGTCTTTACACCTACAAGTACAAGCCGGAATGCTACCCTGCATGGATAGAGGCTTGGGCAGGAACTCCTGACGTTACTTTGACGGCTGGATATTACGATCTTGGAGATTTCTACCCCACATGACTTCTGAGGATCCTAATAGTAGGATTAACTGGATTTGCGACGATAGTCTTGAAAGACCTTATTCCACTCCTACCAAATTTAGTTTAGCAGAATTGAAAGAAAAGGTCAGAACCAATGCCACCATGAATAACACAGCGGAGCTTAATGCCATTATTCCTCTTTTAGATAGGGAAAACTTCACAAAAGAGAATGGCAGAGCTATGCGTTATACCGATTTAACCGATGATCAGTTCGACCGGTATTGGGATGCCTCTCTTGCAGATTGGTTAAAAAGTTCAATGTCCTCTTATCACAGAGATATCGAAGGCTGTACCTCTGCTTACCACGAGGAGGATTGCGTATCCATTTCTGGTTTACAGACGGTAGTAATTCCTGCAACCGGTTACACAAGGGTATCACTTGGAACAAATCAACCTTACGAACCACCCACTGAACCGCCTACCGAGGAGCCAACCGAGGAACCAAAGATAACAGCTCCCACGGGTGTAAAATATGAGGTAACATCAAGCGGAAGTGTGGACTATGAAAAGATTATCACTTATAATCTTGCATATACTACTGAAAAAAATAAAGTTTGCAGAGGTACTAAATTCGACGCTAAAGAAGATGGCTTGACTAATACCTCGTTTGGTATGGAACATAGTATCGAGTATATCGGTGACGGAAAGGCAAGATTATCAATAGACCTCGATCCTGCATTTATTAAAGAGAATATTAAAAAGAACGGATATTTAGAATTAGAAATTAAATTTGCTTCTAAATCGTCAACTGTACCCATCCTTGGCGTTTATGCGGACGGTACTACGAGTGGAACCGTTACCCAAGACATCATACTGAATAAAGTATCCGATACTTATCCCAAAATCAAAGTATCTTGGAACAAAGTCCCCAACGCTGACAGTTACTCTGTATATGTCATAGGCGGTACCACAACTGTTAACGGTCAAAATCTTATGAAATATTTTACTGACCTCAAAACTACCTCGTGTTCGTTTACTATAACTGAGCAGTATGCAAGCAGCTTCTTTGTCGGAAATATAGGTAAACCATGGTATTGCAACGAATTCACCATTTATGTGGCAGCAACAAGAGGTAAGCAGTCAGTAAGCACGTCTAAGACCTTTGCTTACTCAGAAGTAAACCGGCCTTATAACGCCAACGATCCCTATGTTTATGTGGATCGGGTAGTTGAGTGGAAATAAAAAACTAGTAACTATCAAAGAAATAGTAAAACAGGCAAAAGAAAAAGCAGGGCATTTCGCTCTGCTTTTCGCTTATGCTAATCATAATTCCTTTGTGTTCTGAATGATTCTGTCAAACACTTGACAGCTTATTGACAGTCTATTTGACAGCTTATGATTCTTTTGTTTCGTTTTTTTATCTTTTCCTATCTTAATGATAAAATCCCTAAAGGCTCAGTATTTAAGCCATTTTAGAGCAAATTAAAGTAAAATAAGAAACAAAAAGAAGCGGTTGAAAAACCGCCTCTTTTGGTGCCGGTGACCGGACTTGAACCGGTACGGATGTTACTCCGAGGGATTTTAAGTCCCTTGTGTCTGCCTATTCCACCACACCGGCAGATCCGATACAAAAAGTATCGTCCCTGCCAAGCGACAGGGACGTGGTGACCCGGACGAGAATCGAACTCGTGTTACCGCCGTGAAAGGGCGGTGTCTTAACCGCTTGACCACCGGGCCGTATGGTAGCGGAAATAGGACTTGAACCTACGACACTTCGGGTATGAACCGAATGCTCTAGCCAACTGAGCTATTCCGCCACATATGCAATGGTTGAGTCCGGTAATCTCAACCTAAAAGCAAGGATTATTATAGTATAAAAGCGAGGTTTTGTCAACACTTTTTTTCAGACACGGCGCGGAAAGATCAGACAGTCACTTTTCAAAAAATCTTCTCAGCGGCAGCGCGTCCTTGAATTCAAACAGCCTGTCCTCGGTTTTTGACATCCAGCCGATGATAAAGCCGTTGATCAGCGCACAGACGACCGTGCCCCATCCGATCCCGATAAATTCTCCGAAGCCGAAGAACACAAACGACAGAACGATGCCTACCAGACAGCTCACGCAGTCATATACGGTTTTGACTCTGCCGGTATCCAGCCGATAGGTTTTTGCGACCTCGCCGACGAACAGCTCATAGACCTCCGGCGAGATATAGGTGTGGAACATCATCGAAACGCCGACGCTGCAGCACAGCTCTCCGATGATAAAGAACACCACGCGCATCACCGTATCGTCCGCGCCGATCTGCGGCATCACCAGCAAAACCAGATCCAGGACATAACCGTAAATGACCGCTGTCACGAACGAGAACAGGTACGAGATCCTGAACCGCCGTATGACCGCCGCCAGCAAAATCAGCAGCACTGCCTGCAGTGTATATTCTGCCACGCCGAAGGTGAAAAATTCAAATCCCGGTATGGATGATACCATCCGATGCAGCACATACGCCGGCGCGACCACCATGCTCAGTCCGAAATCCGCTCTTTCCATAAAGCCGACGCCCAGCGCGATCCCGACAAGTCCGATCAGATACGCGGCCTCCGTATAGAACCCTTTTTTCTTCATATTTCCTCCAAACCTTCCACAGACACAAAAAAGCTCTCTGTGTTTGATACAGAAACACAGAAAGCTGTATTATTGATCATTTTACCACGGTTTCCCGCAAAATACAAGTTGAATCCTTGATTGTGATATGCTATAATCGTACTGACGATGCAAGCATCGCCGATATCCCCGATACACCTGACAAAGGAGGTTTTGTCATGCTTGATATACACAGCCATATCCTGCCCAAGATGGATGACGGCAGCAAGTCTACGGATATGTCGCTCGATATGCTTCACGCCTCCAAAGAACAGGGCGTTACCACGATGGTTTCGACCTCACATTTTTATGCCGGCCGCGAAGACCCCGAGCATTTTCTGCGCCGACGCCGTCACGCCGCAGAAAAAGTAAAGTCCTGTTTAACGGACTCTGATCCAAAGCTGTACTACGGAGCCGAGGTGCTGTACTACCCCGGCATCGCTCAAAGCGAAGCTATCTACGATCTCGCGATCGAGGGTACCTCGCTGATACTGATCGAGATGCCTTTTATCTCATGGTCGGAAAAGATCTTTGACGAACTCAACATGCTGCGCTACAACTCCGGACTGCAGCTTGTTCTGGCTCACGTCGAACGCTACCGCGGCATCCAGACGCGTTCCATTTACGAGGAGCTGTTCGAGCACCCGTTTTATTTCCAGTGCAACGCCGAGGCGTTCGGTTCCTTTTCCACGCGGCGATTTGCCTACAGCCTCATCGACAGTGGGCTTCTGCATTTTCTCGGAACGGATTGCCACAACACTACCTCCCGCCCGCCGAATATGGATCTGGCGCGCCAGCATATCATCAAAAAGTATTCCCGCGCTGACTGGCGGGAACTGACAAGGGAAATGGAAGACCGTTTCCAAAGCCATTTGAAATAAGACTGCAGCAGCCCGCTGAATTCTCTCAGCGGGCTGTTTTCATACATATCTTACTTGACCGGTACTTCGATCTTCTCCATGCCGCCCATATACGGTCTGAGCGCCTCGGGAATATTCACGCTGCCGTCAGCGTTGAGGTTGTTCTCCAAAAACGCGATCAGCATTCTCGGCGGAGCGACAACGGTGTTGTTCAGGGTGTGGGCGTAATACTTTTTATCCTTGCCGCCGTTGACGCGGATCTTCAGCCTGCGCGCCTGCGCATCGCCGAGATTCGAGCAGGAGCCGACCTCAAAGTATTTCTTTTGTCTGGGGCTCCACGCCTCGACGTCGATCGACTTGACCTTCAGGTCTGCAAGGTCGCCGGAGCAGCACTCGAGGGTACGCACCGGGATATCCAGCGTACGGAAGAAATCAACGGTATTCTGCCACAGCTTGTCGAACCACATTTTGGAGTCCTCGGGCTTACAGACAACGATCATTTCCTGTTTTTCAAACTGGTGGATGCGGTACACGCCGCGCTCCTCGATACCGTGCGCGCCTTTCTCCTTGCGGAAGCACGGGCTGTAGGAGGTCAGGGTGTAGGGCAGCTCATCCTCCTTGATGATGGTGTCGATGAATTTACCGATCATGCTGTGCTCGGAGGTACCGATCAGGAACAAATCCTCGCCCTCGATCTTGTACATCATGGCGTCCATCTCGGCAAAGGACATGACGCCGGAAACGACGTTGGAGCGGATCATGAAGGGCGGCACACAGTAGGTGAAGCCGCGGTCGATCATAAAATCACGCGCATAGGAGATCACCGCCGAATGCAGGCGCGCGATATCTCCCATCAGATAATAGAAGCCGTTGCCCGCGACTCTGCGCGCCGCGTCAAGATCGATGCCGCAGAGCTTCTCCATGATCTCCGTGTGATACGGGATCTCAAAATCCGGGACGACCGGCTCGCCGAAGCGTTCGACCTCGACGTTCTCGGTATCGTTTTTGCCGATCGGTACGCTCGGGTCGATGATGTTCGGGATGACCATCATGATTTTCGTGACCTTCTCGTTCAGCTCGGCTTCCTTTTCCTCCAGCGCCTTCAGCTCTTCGCCCTGTGCGGCGACTTCCGCCTTCAGCTGTTCGGCTTTTTCCTTTTCACCGCGTGCAAAGCAGCCGCCTATTTCCTTGGAAATCTTGTTGCGCTTTGCGCGGAGCGCATCGGCGTCGCCCTTTGCCTGGCGCGCCGCCTTATCCAGCTCGATGACCTCGTCTACCAGCGGCAGCTTGCTGTCCTGGAATTTGTTGCGGAGGTTCTGTCTGACGACCTCGGGGTTTTCTCTTAAAAATTTAATATCGATCATGTTATCGCCTCGTTTATTATTTGTCAGAATCGCCGTAAAGCGATTGATTAATTGATGTTTTCACCGCTGTCATCTGTCTGCGCATTCCACAGATCCGACAGCTTTGCCGTCAGCTTGAACAGCTCTGAGGGATCGTAGAATTCGACGCACAGCGTGCCGCCGGGCTTGGTGCTGAACGGTACGACCGTGACCTTTGTACCCAGCTCCTGCGCCAGCGTCAGCTCGACCTCCTTGTAGATGGTGGGCTGTTTTTTTCTTTCTGCTTTCTGCGACGGCTTGTCGGAAGACAGCTTCTTGACCAGCGCCTCGGTTGCCCTGACGCTCAGGTTTTCGTCGACCGCCTTTTTCGCGGCGGCAGTCAGCTGTTCTTCATCCTCTATCGCCAGCAGCGCCCTTGCGTGTCCGGGGCTGAGCTTCTTTTCCTCGAGCAGCGGCTTCACCTCGTCGGGCAGACTCAGCAGCCGCAGGGTATTTGCGACCGCGGGTCGGGATTTGCCGACCGTGCGCGCAACGTCCTCCTGAGAAAAGCCGAAGTCGTCGATCAGCGTCCGATAGCCCTGCGCCTCTTCCAAGGGACTCAGGTCGCTGCGCTGCAGGTTCTCGATCAGCGCGATCTGCATCGTCTCGCTGTCGGACAGCTCCCGGATGATCGCGGGTATTTCCGTCAGTCCCGCCAGCCGTGACGCTCTGTAGCGCCGCTCGCCGGCGACGATCTGATAATTGCCGAATATCTGCGGCCGCACCAGGATCGGCTGCAGCACGCCGTGCTGACGAATACTTTCCGCCAGCTCTGCCAGCGCGTCGTCGTCAAAATTCTTTCTCGGCTGTTTACGGTTAGGCTCTACTTGCGAGATTTTCAGGGTAACGATCTCATTTTTGTCCTCGGTATCGTTCTCCACAAAAATCGCGCTCAGACCCTTGCCGAGTCCGCCAATCTTTTTAGCCATCCTTATTCTCCTTACGCAGCATCTCCTGCACCAGATTCAGATACGCGTCCGAGCCCTTGCAGTTCTTGTCATAATACATGATCGGCATACCGAAGCTCGGCGCCTCAGAGAGCCGCACGCCGCGCGGTATCACCTGACCGAAAACCTTTTTGGGGAAGAATTGCTTGACCTCATTGACGACCTGCTGGGTCAGATTCAGTCTGCCGTCGTACATGGTCAGCAGTACGCCCTCGATGTAAATATGCTCATTCAGCTTCCGCTTGACATAGCGCACGGAGTTCATCAGCTGTGACAGACCCTCCAGCGCGTAGTATTCGCACTGGATCGGTACCAGCACGCTGTCGGTCGCCGTCAGCGCGTTGGTGGTGATCAAGCCCAGCGACGGCGGACAGTCTATGATGATGTAATCATAATACTGCTTGATCGGGAGCAGGGCTTTTTTCAGCCGCTGCGCTCGGTCGGAAGCGTCCATGATCTCAAACTCCGCCGCGGCAAGATCGATGCCCGCCGGCATCAGGTCAAGATTATCGTATTTTGTTTTGATGACTACCTCGGCCGCCTTAGCGTCGCCGACAAGCAGATCATAGGTGGATCTTTGCACGCTTCTTTTGTCGATACCGACGCCGCTGGTCGCGTTGCCCTGCGGATCGATATCCACGAGCAGGGTCTTCTTGCCGTAGTAGCCGAAGCCTGCCGCGATATTGACGGCGGTGGTGGTTTTACCCACGCCGCCCTTTTGGTTGGCGATCGCGATGATCTTCGCCATTTTTTCACCTTCCTGTCTGTCCTCTGTATCTTCAACCAAATCATGGTGGCTGTTTGCAAATCAACGCTCTATATTGTATCACAAAACCCCGTATAATGAAACCCCTTTTCCGAAAAATCCGCAAAATGTTTCACGTGAAACACTTTCATCGGATGTTGAACGACGCACTTCATCAGCTTCTGATACCTCTTCATCTAAAAACTGACAACTAATAACTAACGCCTAATAATGCCAACAGCCGCACGCAGAATGCGCACGGCTGTCGGCAAGGGGTTCAGATAAGGAAATGGGTATGAGTCAGGCACTTGCGTGCCTTGGGGAAAGCAAATGATAATGAAAGGTATTTACAGCGGATCCGTAAATATGTATGTGAATTACGCGATCTCCGCCGCCTTCGGGATCTTTACGGTGTATTCGATATAGTCCTCCGTTTCACTGCGGCGGGATACCGCGTTGATGCCGGACAGACGCATCGTGTCCACCGCCTTGTTGATAGTGTTGACAAAGATGCGGACGTCCTTGACGACGACCTTTCTGCCGCCCTTCTTCGGCGGCTCCTCCGGCTTCTTCTTCATCAGGACATCGGTCACCAGCGCTTCGCTCGCGCCGACGCTCAGATTCTCCGTGATGATGCGGCTGAGCACCTCGCGCCGCAGGTTTTCGTCGCTGATGCGCAGCAAGGCACGCGCGTGACGCTCGCTGAGGTTTGCGGTCAGGATCCATTCCTGTTCCTCAAAGGAAAGGCGCAGCAGCCGCAGCTTGTTGGCGATGGTGCTCTGCTTTTTGCCGAGCTTGATCGCCGCCTGCTCCTGGGTCAGTCCGTACTTGCGGATCAGTCGGGCGATGCCCCTGCCCTCTTCAAACATATTCAGGTCGGATCGCTGGAGGTTTTCGATCAGCGCGAGCAGGGCGCTTTCTTTATCGCTGCATTTATGTATCACACACGGTACCTTATTGAGTCCCGCCATGATGGCGGCTCTCAGCCGTCTTTCACCGGCGACCAGCTCGAATTCCGTGCTGTTGATCCTGCGTACCACCAGAGGCTGGAGGATCCCGTTCTCCACGATAGAGCGGGAAAGGCTTCTCAGTTCCTCTTCGTCAAAGTTGCGTCGCGGCTGGGTTTTATTGGGACGGATCTGGATCGTGGAAACCATCAACACCTTGTTGTCGTTTCTCAGTATATTCATCGTCCTCACCCCCGCGGCTTGTCCTTGCAGATACAGTATAGCCCTATCGGCGGTTTTTTTCTGTCGATTCGTGACCGATTTTTTTGCTTTCTTTTGTCCTATCGTGTCAGGATCGCAGATAAGAAACATATCACCCCTATAAAAAAGGAGGGCGTTTGCCCTCCCGGATGTTTCACGTGAAACAATTATAACGGTTTGTTTTTGATTGCTTTGCTTTTGCGCGGAAAGCGCTCGGGGGTCGATGCGATCTTATCGATCCTGATGATCCCTCTCTGACCTGCTTCGCCGAGCTCAAAGAAAAACTGTTCGCTCGATCTGCCGCCGAGCTGTTGGATAGCGTTTTCTGCCGCCGCTGTTTCCTCCTCGGCGGTTTTTCCTTTCATGGCAAGGAACGCGCCGCCGACTTTTACATAAGGCAAGCAGTATTCGCACAAGACATTCAGCGGTGCCACCGCTCTCGCGACCGCATAATCAAAGCTGTCACGCAGCTCGCCTCTCGCGCCGTCCTCCGCACGGCTGTGAACCATGCAGACGCCGTCCAGCTCCAACTGTCCGCAAACCTCATCCAAAAAGACCAGACGCTTCTGCAGACTGTCCAGCAGTGTCAGCCGAATATCGGGCCGCGCGATTTTCAGTGCCAGACCGGGAAAGCCCGCGCCCGTACCGACGTCGATCACGCCGGCGCCCTGCGGGATCTGAGCATATTGCAGGAGAGTCAGGCTGTCGATGAAATGCTTTACGGCAACGTCGCGCGGTTCGGTCAGCGCGGTGAGATTCATTTTTTCGTTCCATTCGATCAGCAGATCATTGTAAACGCAGAAGCGATCGACAGCAGTGTCGTCTAATATAACGCCGAACTCCTTCAGCGCATCACGGAATACGGTATTGAAATCACTCATCGTCATTCCTCCCATGCGCCCGCTTGACCAGATAGATCATCAGCACATTCACGTCTGCAGGGGATACGCCGCTGATACGGCTCGCCTGACCGATATTCAGCGGTCGGACGGCGTTAAGCTTTTCCTGCGCCTCCAGACGCAGACCGGTGATCGTTTTGTAATCGATATCCTGCGGCAGGAGCTTGTTCTCAAGCTTGCGCATCGACTCGACCGCCGCCAATTGCTTTTTGATATAGCCGTCATATTTTACGGCGATCTCCACCTGCTCAAACACCGCGTCGGGAAGCTCGGGACGTGTCGTATCGACCGGAGCCAGCACCGCGTAGTTCAGCTCGGGCCGCTTGAGCAGATCTACCAGACGAATGCCGGTGGTGACGTCGGATGTTTCACGTGAAACAAGTATCGCAGTCAACGCTTCGCTCGGTGAGATCACCGTCTTGTTCACGCGCTCACGCTCCTGCGCGATCATCCTTTGCTTTTCCTGATACCTCTGCCACCGATCCTCAGAAATCAGCCCGAGGTCATAGCCCATCGGGGTCAATCTTTCATCCGCGTTATCCTGTCGGAGGATCAGCCGATATTCGCTGCGGGAGGTCATCATGCGGTACGGCTCATTCGCGCCCTTTGTCACAAGATCATCGATCAGCGTACCGATATAGGACGACGCACGGTCAAGGACAAACGGCTCCTTGCCCTGTACCTTCAAAGCGGCGTTGATGCCCGCGACAAGACCCTGCGCGGCGGCTTCCTCATAGCCGGAGGATCCGTTGAACTGTCCCGCGCCGTAAAGACCGGGGAATTCCTTGAATTCCAAGGTCGGGAGCATGGATTGCGGGTCGATGCAGTCATATTCGATGGCGTAAGCGGGACGCATCACGACGGCATTCTCCAGACCCTTGATGGTGTGATAGAATTGCAGCTGGACTTCCTCCGGCAGTGAGGAGGACATGCCCTGCAGGTACATTTCCTCGGTGTCCTCTCCGCAAGGCTCGATAAACAGCTGGTGACGCTTCTTATCCGAAAATCGTACGATCTTGTCCTCCAGGCTCGGACAGTAGCGCGGACCGACGCCTTCGATCTTGCCGCCGTAAAGCGGACTGCGGTGGATATTGTCCAGAATGATCTGCTTTGTATTTTCATTTGTCCATGACACATGACAGACTACCTTATTTTCAAGCGGCGTCAGCGTGTCATAGGAAAACGGGGTTGTCGGCTCGTCGCCCTCCTGTACCTCCAGCTCGGAAAAATCGATAGAGGCGCGTTTGACGCGTGCGGGCGTTCCGGTTTTGAATCGGCGGGTCCTGATGCCGAGCCTGCGCAGACTCTCGCCGAGAAAGGCGGCGGGAAAGATCCCGTCGGGGCCGGATTCATAGCTGACCTCGCCGACAAATATCCTGCCGCCGAGATATGTACCGGTCGCGATCACGACTGCTTTCGCTTCAAAAACGCCGAGCATGCGCGTCGTCAACAGCCAAGTGCCGTTTTCCGAACGATCGAGATCCGTGATCTCCGCCTGGCGCAGATCGAGTCGATCCTGCAGTTCCAGCTTGTGCTTCATGTAAGCGGAATATTTGCGGCGATCGATCTGCGCGCGCAGCGAATGCACCGCGGGACCCTTGCCCCGGTTCAGCATGCGTGACTGGAGCGTGCACGCATCCGCCGCGCGGCCCATCTCACCGCCCAGCGCATCGATCTCGCGCACCAGATGTCCCTTTGCCGTGCCTCCGATAGAGGGATTGCAGGGACAGTTTCCGACTGCGTCCATATTGATCGTAAATATCGCGGTCTTGCATCCCAGACGCGCCGCGGCAAGCGCCACTTCGATACCGGCATGTCCCGCGCCGATGACCGCAACATCGTATGCGCCCGCAAAATAGGTTGACATATTATACACTCCGTTATGATTTCTAGCTTTGTTTTGTCGGCAAATAAACACTGACCGCCGACTACTTACCCACGCAAAAGCTGTGGAATACACGGTCGACGACCTCGTCGGTGACACGCTCACCCGTCAGCTCACACAGATAGGCGATCGCTTCTTCGATCGATACGGTGACCGCGTCAAAGGTCATTCCGATCTCCAGAGCGGTCAGCGCTTCCTGTGTGCTGTCAAAGGCTTTCTTTGCCAGATTGCGCTGGCGTTCGTTATAGATCAGCGCTTCGGATGAATCAAAATCCTGTACCGCGCAGATTTCCTTGATTACCGCGATCAATTCAGCAACGCCTTTGCTGTGCTTCGCCGACATCGGGACGACCGTACTGAAATGGGCATTGATGACCTGCGTATCGATCATCTGCGGCAGATCCGCCTTATTCAGGATCGCGATGGCGGGGGCTTCTCCGATCTCCTCCATCAGCTCGCTGTCCTCGTCGGTCAGCGGCTGTGACGCGTCAAAAACGCAGAGGACGAGGGACGCGGCATTCAGACGGCTTTTTGCTTTGTCAACGCCGATCTTCTCGACCACATCATCCGTATCACGGATGCCGGCGGTATCGGACAGATTCAGGATGACGTCATCCAGACTCACGCTTTCCTCCACGACGTCACGGGTCGTTCCTGCGACAGAGGTCACAATGCTTTTATCGTAGCCGGCCAGCAGATTCATCAGCGTGCTTTTGCCGACGTTCGGTTTGCCGACGATCGCGGTGTCGATCCCGTCGCGCAGGATCCTGCCGTTATCGTAGCCCCTGATGATGCTGTCAAGCTCTGTCAACGCGTTCTGTAATGCGTCGATCAGCTCGCTGTCCTCGACCTCGGGGATATCCTCCTCCGGATAATCCGCCCATGCGCTGAGGTGCGCCGCCTTGGAAAGCAGCGCTGTTTTCACTGCTTCGATGCGTTTTGACAGCGCGCCGTCCTTGACGGAGAGCGCGGCCTTGACTGCGCCGCGGGAACGTGCGGAAATGATGTCCATAACGGCTTCGGCTTCCACAAGATCCATTTTGCCGTTGAGAAACGCACGCTTTGTGAATTCACCCGCTTCTGCGGGCTCGGCGCCCGCGTCATAAACGGCGCGAAGCACACGGTTGGTGACATACAAGCCGCCGTGACAGCTCAGCTCTACCACATTCTCGCCGGTATAGCTGTGCGGCGCGCGGAAAACGGTCGCGATACATTCATCCAGCTTTTCGCCGTCGGCGAATACGCCGCCCAGTGCACAGGTATAGCCCTTCATATCGGACAAGCGGATATTTGATTTTGCCGTGAAAACGCGTTCGGCGATCACGATGGCGTCATCACCGGAGATCCGAATCACGGAAATGCCTGCGGAGGCTTTTGCGGTCGATATCGCCGCGATAGTTGTTTCTTTCATATGATCTTTCTGTGTTCGATTGATAATATCATAAATGTTTCACGTGAAACATTTTTTGACTTCCATATAACAAAAACGGGCGGAGACCGCCCGTTTTATTTGAAATACTTTTTTAGCGGCGGAGGATCACTTATCAATTCTGCCGTAAAGACCCATACCAGCGCCCTCGTTCAGGGGCTTGCGGTCGGGGTTGGGGGCGGGAGTTTTCTGCTTCGGCTTACCGGAATTTCTTCCTCTGCCGTTGTAGGGCTTTCTGCCGCCTCTTCCGCCTCTGTCACGCTTGCCGTCGGGACCGATGACGACATGACGGTTCATGTTTTCGCCCTCGCTCCAGGATGTCGCACCGTTGACCTTCTGGACCGCGGTATGGATGATCCTGCGCTCATAGGGATTCATCGGCTCAAGCACGCTCTTTTTGCCGGTCTTGGCGGCTTTGATCGCCAGTCTGCGGCCGAGGGACTCGAGTGTCTTTTCACGCTTTTCGCGATAGTCGCCGGTGTTGATAACGACTCTCTTATAAGCGGGATCGATACGGTTGACCACCAGACAGGCAAGATGCTGGAGCGCGTCCAGTGTTTCGCCTCTGCGGCCGATGATAAAGCCGACCTCGTCGCCTTCGATATCGATGGTGATGACGTTGTCTTCTTCTTTGGTGGAAAGGGTAATGCCGGAGAGACCGATGCAGTCGATGATGTTGCGGATATATTCCTCGACCGCCTGCGCCGCGCTCTGCTTCAGGATGACCTTAACCTTGGCGGGATGACCTCCGAAAAGACCGAGCACCTTTTTGCTCTGCATCTCAATGATTTCAAAATCTATACGGTCGTCGTAGGTTTCGACGCCCAGCTCTTTACAGGCATTTTCTTTTGCTTCTTCTACCGTTGCGCCTGTAGCAATCGCTTCTCTGATCAATTTTGCACCTTCTCTTAATTCTTACAATAGCTTACTGAATTACTTTTTCTTCTTATTCTTCGCTGTTTTCTGGTTGTCCTGAACGGGGGCGGAGGGTACGTAGATATAGGGTACCTTTGCCTCCTTTTGTTCAAGCAAGGCGACATGCTGTGCCTCTGCTTTCGCGGTGATATTCAGCGGTGAATAGAACTTGTTGATGATGACCGTCTGGATAAAACCGATCACGGTAGAACAGATCCAGTAGAAACCGACTGCGCCCGGTACGATGTAGGAGATGTATACCGTGATAAGCGGCAGGAACAGGAGCATGTATTTCATACAGCCCTGCTGCTGATTCATCATATTGCTCTGCATGCGCATGGTGAGTAACTGAGAACCGACAGAGGTGATCAGTACCAGCGCGGGAATGATGATGATCACGGATAAGAAACCGTTGACGCTCGGGATATCGAGCAGGTCAAGACCAAAGAACTTGAAGCCGCCCGCCAGATTCTGGATCTGGCTGATATCGCCGTCGGAAAGGATGGAGCTGATACCCTTGCCGTGATTCTGGAGCAGTGCAAAGGACTCCGGATTGTTGAAAATACGAAGAATATCCATCTCGTGATAGATATTGCTGGTCGAGACGTTGACTCCGGGGATGCCGTTGATCAGGGTGATCAGGTCGGTCATCTTGTCGGAGGCGATGTGGATAACGTTAGACAGGGGACGTACGACAGAATAATAGATACCGAGCATGATGAACATCGGTACCAGAGAGGTCAGACATCCGCCGAAGGGGGAAGCGCCCTCCTTGGCGTAGAGCTTTTGAACCTCTTCATTATACTTTTGTTTATTATTGCCGTACTTTTCTTTCAGCTCCCGCTGCTTTGCCTGCAGCCGGGAGTTTGCCGCCATGCTTTTTTGCTGCTTGACGGAGGTGGGGAACATCAGCAGTCGGGTAATGATCGTAAAGAAGAAAATGGATACGCCGAAGTTTTTGAAAATAAAAAACAGCGCCCATAAGACATAGCCGAATGCCCATCCTACATAGTTAAAAATTTGGAACATAGACAAAAGCCTCTCTTAAAGCTTCAGATTTTGCGGCGTTTTTCAGGGACGGGGTCGTAGCCGCCCTTTGACCACGGATTACATCTCAATATTCTCCACAGTCCCATGAAGGCGCCTTTGAACGCGCCGTAGGTTTCGATCGCTTCGTAGGTATAATGGGAACAGGTTGGAAAATACTTGCACTTGGGCTTGGTGTGGGGAGAGATGGCAGTCTGATAAAAACGAATCAATTTCAACAGCAGTTTTTTCATAGCGGCTTCAATACTCCGAGTGTCGTCAGATGCTGGCGCATATAACATTCGACCTCATAGCTTTTGAGATAACAGGTTTTGGTACGCGCTACAAAAATAATATCATACGGTTGGCTCATATCAACAGGAAGATGTGAAAACGCCGCGCGGATTACTCTTCGGCTGCGGTTGCGTTTGACTGCCTTGCCGACCTTTTTTGAGGTGGTTATTCCGATTCTAAGGTTATTGTGTTTATTTTTCAGTACGTAGGTAACGAGCCCCGGAGAAACGCATGACTTACCGCGTCGGTAAATGCGCTGAAAATCCCGGTTGCCGGTTATAGAAGTAATTTTCATCAAACCACCGATCGTGAGTTTTCGGAATAAAGCGGTTTATCCCGTGAAATAAAAGAAAGACCACTGCCGTGAGTGGCCTTAAGAATCAGTATGACAGTTGCTTTCTGCCCTTAGCTCTTCTTCTAGCGAGAACCTTACGGCCGTTGCTGGTAGACATTCTCTTTCTGAAGCCGTGCTCCTTTTTGCGGTGAATCTTTTTAGGCTGATATGTTCTGAGCATTCATAATCCTCCTTTCGGGTACATAACCTTACAAGTTAGCATTATACTGCAATTTTTCCTTTTAGTCAATAAAAATTTTGCAATAATATATTGTTTTTTATTCTTTGAAAAAATCCGCCGAAATCACCCACAAGATATAGTAGTTGTCATGTTTTTATAACACAATTTATGTAGAATCATGAAAACAGTTTTCTCTGCCTTATATTATTGATGTATATATATACTTATATATGTGAAAATGTTAAAATATTGTAATGTAATATATATTGCTTTTGCGGCGGTTTTTTGGTATAATCTAAAACAATAATGGGCTATTATGGGATCGTGAAAAAAAGACCCGGTAAAACCACGGTTTTTTTTGTTGAATCTGTACGTTTTACAGCACGTTTTCTGTCCGATTTTGACAAATCGGGCAGGTGCTTCCGGACAGGCATTTTTGAAGAAAATTTCATTCATTTTTTGTGTTCAGATATTATGAATAAGGAAGGGAAAAAACATGGATAATTTTAAAGAAGGTTGGGGAATCATCTGCGATTATCTGCGGCAGGAAAAAAAAATCGTCGACGTCGCATATAAGACCTGGATCTCCAGGATCGAACCGATCGGGATCGACTTTGAAAAGGGAGTCATCACCCTGATGGTGCCTAATGATTTTCACCGTCAGACGCTGATTCGCGGTTATCTGCCGAAGCTGGAGGAGGCGTACGAAGCGGTACTGGGCACCACCTTTGAAACCATCTTCGTGATACCGGAGGAAAATGAAAAGCAGAAGGAAAAGCTCCTGGGCGATGAGACCTCGGTGGACACCGGCTATGAATTCACCTTTGACACCTACATCGTCGGCTCGTCCAACAAATTCGCACACGCCGCGTCGATGGCGGTCGCACAGAATCCTGCTTCCGCATACAATCCGCTGTTCATATACGGCAACTCGGGTCTGGGAAAAACGCATCTGCTGTATGCGATCGGCAATGAGATCAAGCAGAGAGATAAAAACTGCAACGTCATTTATATCAAGGGCGAGGATTTTGCAAACGAGATCATCCAGTCCATCATGAATAAAACCACCGCGCAGTTCAGACAAAAATACAGACAGGCGGATGTGTTGCTGGTCGACGACGTCCAGTTCATCGGCGGCAAGGAAAGCACACAGGAGGAATTCTTCCATACCTTTGACGCACTGTACGACGCAAAAAAACAGATCGTACTGACATCCGACCGTCCGCCCAAGGAGATCAAGGTACTGACCGATCGCCTCAGAGGCCGATTCGAGATGGGATTGCTCGCAGACATCCAGCCGCCGGACTTTGAGACGCGCATGGCGATCATCAAGCGCAAGGCGGAGATCATCGGTCTGAATCTCAGCAACGACCTGTGCGAATATATTGCCAACAAGCTGAAGACCAATATCCGTCAGCTGGAGGGCGTCGTCAAAAAGCTGATGGCGCGCTATAATCTGACAAAGGAAGCGCCGACGCTGACGACCGTCAACGAGACCATCGCGGAGATTCTCAATGACGACACGCCGCCTGAGCTGACCGTTGAAAAGATCATCGACGAGGTCGCGCGTACCTTCGGCGTCAACAGCGAGGATCTGCGCTCGACAAAATCACGCCGCGCGGAGATCAACAAGCCGCGTCAGATTGCGATCTATATCGTCAGAGAGCTGACGACCCTTTCCATGGAAAGCATCGGCAATGAATTCGGCGGAAGACATTATTCGACCATCGTCTATACCGTCCAGCAGGTCGAAAAGAATATCAAAAACGATCCTTCTCTGAGAGAGACTGTCGAGGACATCATCAAGAATATCAGAGAAAGATAATGATCGGTCGGCATCCGAAAAGATCCGACCGTCGGCAAACATTGCTCACATCATCTGACCCCTTAAATGATCCTCAACGGCAAACGGAGATTTCAACATTTCCATTGAAATCCACTCCACAGATTTCCTTGCTTTGTTGATAAGAAGACGTGCTAAGGATCGAGAAGGTAAGTTTTTCATAATGCTTGGAGAGAAGTATGGAAAGAAAAGGCAGTAAGGACGCAGAAAAAGCGGGATTTCCTCATTTCCACAGCCCCTACTACTATTACTATTTAATAAATATATTCATATCATATCATTGACAAAAAATTGAAATTTTGTTGTCCGTAAAGGATCGGCAGAAGGTCGACGATCATCATTGGCTTTTTTGATCGGTCCGTCACGGATGGAAAGGAATCTGAAATGAGATTTAAGTGTATGAGATCGGATCTGTCCGCCGCTGTCGGCAACGTATCGAGAGCGGTTTCCGCAAAGGCCGCTATTCCCGCGCTGGAGGGCGTGCTGATCAAGGCGTACAGCAATACGCTGGAAATTTCCGGCTATGATCTGGAGATCGGCATCGTCACCAGCATGGAGGCTTCCATCGCGGAGGAGGGAGAGATCGTTGTATCGGCAAGACTGTTCAACGATATCATCCGCAAGCTCCCCGAGGAGATCGTGAATATCGAAACGGACGACAGGCTGATCACGTATATCACGTCGGGTACGGCAGATTATCAGATCGTCGGCATCAATTCCGTGGATTATCCCGAGCTGCCGAATGTGGACGAGCAGAGCTCGTTTGAGATCAAGGCGGAGCTGCTGAAGAATATGATCAGACAGACCGTCTTTGCGGTATCGGATAATATGGCAAAGCCGATCTATACCGGCTCGCTGTTTGAGATCGAAGACCGTACCTTCCGCATCGTCGCGGTCGACGGCTTCCGTATGGCGATCCGTGAGGAAGCGGTTGACTGTGATCTGCATACCAAATTCGTAGTGCCGGGCAAAACGCAGAATGAGATCTTAAAGCTCATCACCGACAATGAAAAGGATATCGCCGTCAAGGTCGGTCAGCGTCACATCATGCTGAAAATCGAGGATTACAGCATCGTGTCCAGACTGATCGAAGGCAACTTCCTCGACTATAAAACAACGGTCCCGAAAACGGCAAGCACGGAGTTCGTGATCAATACAAGGATCCTTGCGTCGTCTGTCGACAGAATGGCGCTGCTGACCAATGAAAAGATCCAGTCGCCGGTCAGATGTACCATCACCTCGGATCAGATCAAGCTCGCCTGCTCGACGACGGTCGGCAGAGCGAATGATATGATCCCCGCGTCGGTCAGAGGAAATGATGTTGAGATCGGATTCAACAACCGTTATTTACTGGACGCGCTGAAAAACGCGGAGACCGACGAGATCAGGGTCATGCTCAACGGCAGCCTGTCACCGATGATCATCAAACCGGTCGAGGGCGACAGCTTTACATTCTTGGTCGTGCCGATGCGTCTGGCGGCGGAATAACAGGTGGATATGGAAACTATCGCGATACAGGAAGAATTTATCAGGCTGGACAGTCTGATGAAATTTGCCGGCATGTGCAGCAGCGGCGGTCGGGCGAAATATCTGATCCAGAACGGAGAGGTAAAGCTCAACGGCGAGGTCTGTGAGATGCGCGGCAAGAAGATCCGCCCCGGCGACAGGGTGGAATATAACGGCAGAACGATTGAGGTTGTTGGCGATTGATTGTTAAAGAGCTGCGTTTTGAGAATTACAGAAATCTGGAAAACAACAGCATAACGCCCGCGGACAACGTCAATGTGATCTACGGCGAGAACGCGCAGGGAAAAACCAATCTGCTGGAGGCAATCTGGTTATTCTGCGGCGGACATTCGTTTCGCGGCTCCAAGGAAAATGAGATGATCGCCTTTGAGAAAAAGTTTTTCCGGCTTTCACTGAAATTCTTTTCGTGCGAAAGAGAACAGACCGCGGACATCGCTTTCGGTCAGAACCGCAAGCAGATATGGATCAACGGTGTGGAGAGAAGCTCGTCATCCTATCTGACAGAGATTTTCTCGGCGGTGGTTTTTTCACCGGAGCATCTGAATCTCATCAAACGGGGTCCGAACATCCGGCGTCGGTTCATCGACGCGGCAATCTGTCAGCATCGTGTGCGGTACGCGTCGCTGCTGTCAAAATATCAACAGATCATCAATCAGCGAAACGCACTGCTCAAGGATATCAAAAAGCACAGCGAGCTGAAGGAGACCCTTGCGATATGGGATGATTCGCTGACGGCAGTTGGCGCACAGATCATGAAGGAGCGCTACGACTATCTGAAAAAGCTGCGCGCTCCCGCAAGGCTGTTCCATCAGGGAATCTCCGGCGATAAGGAAATACTGGACATCGAGTATCAGTCCACCTCAAAAACTGAGGAGAACGACGATATCGGTACTCTCAGGGAAAAGCTGAGAGCGGCGTTTCTGGCGTCACAGAGAGAGGATTTCTATTCCGGCTATACCTCGGTCGGACCGCACAGAGACGATCTGGATTTCAGGATCAATGACATTTCCGTCCGTCGGTTCGGCTCACAGGGCCAGCAGCGGTCGGCGGTGCTGTCGATGAAGCTGAGCGAGGCGGAGCTGCTGTATGAAAAGAACGGCGAGCGTCCGGTGATCCTTCTCGACGATGTGCTTTCGGAGCTGGATAACAGCCGTCAGGATTTTCTGCTGAATAAGGTAGAGCAATATCAGGTCTTTGTCACCTGCTGTGAGGAAAGCAACAAGGAACAGCTCAAAAACGGCAGAGTGTTTTATATCAACAACGGGGTGGTCACATGAAATATCTGCACCTCGGAAAGGATACCTCGATCGAGATCAAAAATATCGTCGGTATCTTTGATATGGATACCAGCACGGTATCCAAGCACACCAGAGAGTTTCTCCGGCTGTGTGAAAAGGAAAATAAAATCGTCAGCGTCAGCAGCGAACTGCCGAAGTCATATATCCTTTATGATTTCGACGGAGAATACAGCGTGTATCTGTCACAGCTGAATGCCGCGACGCTGCTGAAAAGAATGGAAAACGGTTGATATTTTGCGTTGAAGGCGGCGGATATTCCTTCCGTCATAAAAATTTGAATCGTTATTCAATTGCATTGGAGTTGAAGCTATGAGTCCTACAAGATGCCCGTACTGCGGGAAAAAAATATCCTATTTAAGAGCGTTTCTGATCCGCAGGAGAGGTGAGTATTTCTGTAAAAAATGTAAGAAGGAGTCCAATATCCATCTCAAGAAAACCATCTGGATCTTCTTCTTTTTCGTCCTGCTGATGGCGCTTGCCATCATGGGCTATTACACCTTCTTTACCGACAGAGAGAATCTGTGGTTCCTGCTGTTTGTAGCGCTGCCGTTCATCATCTTTTATCTGTTTTCGCCGCTGTTTGTGCGTCTGCGGCCGAAGATGAAATTTCAGGATTCCCTGTATGATACCGAAATGGTGGACAGCGCAAACGATCCCGATCCTACCATGCAGACAAGCGCGAAGGTGGTACCGACCTTTGTGGACGATGTGATCCTCGGCGATGAGGATTACAAGCCGAGCATCAATTCGGACGTATTCAACGCCATCAAGGAAGAGCGCAAGGTCGTCGGCGAGACGGACGGCGGTACCAAGAGCTTTGATAAATTTGAAAATATCTCCAGCAGCAAAAGCATGGGCGATACCATGCCGGTCGAAAGTCTGAAGGATATCCCGAAGATGGAAGAGGAGAAGCAGACGCAGATCGTCAGTTCCTCTCAGAATGTGATCTCAGAGGCGGAGATCGACGATATCCTCACGCAGATCGAGGAAGAAGATGTTTAAGCTGCCGGTTTGTCCGTTCTGCGGAACGGTATACAGATATAAGGAAGTATTCTCCATCCTCAGAAAAAGTCTGAGGATCGGAAAAAAAGAGAAGTCAGAGGAATGCTATCACTGTAAAAAGCATTTCAAAGCGTCGTTTTTTCCGGGTATCCTGGTGCTTTTGCCGCTGTGGCTGCTGCTGAGCGTCGGTATGAATCTGTTTCTGCTCAACAGGATGACACGGCTGGATCTGTGGCTGATGTTCATTGCGACATTGATACTGATGGCGCTGGTGATCGTGCTTCTGCCGTTTTTCCTGACATTCAGGAAAGTCGGAGAGGATACGAAGAAAAAAGACAAAAATACGAAAAAGAAGAAATGAGACAGAAGGATTATTTTCCTCTTATTGAGGGATCATCGCAGAGCGGAAGCGTGCATTCTGACAGCGATTACGCTTTGCGGTCGAAGTAAACGGAGGTCTGAGCGTTGGATAAGAACGAAAAGAAAGATAAGATCGTAACGGTCGAAGAAGCGGTCGACGATTTGCTGGAAAGAGCAAAAACACCGATCGAGGGCGAAGAGATACAGACGGTCGACGTCGTGGACGATGAAAAGATGACGAAGGTCGAGGGCGAGTACGGCGCGGATGAGATCCAGGTCCTTGAGGGTCTGGAGGCGGTCCGCAAGCGTCCGGGCATGTACATCGGTTCTACCGGCGAGCGCGGTCTTCATCATCTGGTCTATGAAATTGTGGATAACTCCATCGACGAGGCGCTGGCGGGCTACTGCTCCAAGATCGACGTCAGCATCCTGCCCGGCGAGATCATCCGCGTCAAGGACGACGGCAGAGGTATCCCGGTCGGCATCAACTCCAAGATGGGTCTGCCCGCGGTAACGGTCGTTTTCACCGTACTGCATGCCGGCGGTAAGTTCGGCGGCGGCGGATATAAGGTTTCCGGCGGTCTGCACGGCGTCGGCGCTTCGGTCGTCAACGCATTGTCGGAATGGCTGGAGGTGCGCGTCTGTGACGGCGAGGATATCTACTTCCAGCGCTATGAAAGAGGCAAGATCGTCACCGAGCTGGAAAAGGTCGGCAAGTCCAAAGTAAAAGGCACCGAGGTCCGCTTCAAGGCGGACAAGGAGGTTTTCAAGGACACCGACGTTTATGATTACAACACCCTGGCACGCAGGCTGAGAGAACAGGCGTTCCTCAACGCGGGCGTCAATATCGAACTCAAGGACGAGCGCGATCCCGGACATATCATCGACAAGACCTTCTATTATGAGGGCGGTATCCGCGAATTCGTCAATTACATACATAAAAAGAAGGGCTATACGCCGATCCACGACGAGGTCATCTACCTGCGCACCGCCAACATGGAGAATACATGCGAGGTAGAGATCGCGATGCAGTATAACGACAGTTATAACAACGACATCCGCTCCTTCGCCAACAACATCCACACCACCGACGGCGGTACCCATGAGGAGGGCTTCCGCAGAGCCCTGCCCCGCGTGATGAACAATTATGCGGCAAAATTCAATAAGATCAAAGAAAAGGACAAGGACCTCAAGCTGGAGTTCGACGATTATAAAGAGGGTCTGACGGCGATCATCTCCGTCAAGATCACAGAGGCGCAGTTTGAGGGTCAGACAAAGGCAAAGCTGGGCAACACCATCGTTCGCTCGATGGTCAGCAAGCTGATCACGGACAAGCTCAGCGAATTCTTGGAGGAAAATCCCGCCTCGGCGACCGCGATCCTCGAAAAGGCGCTGGCGTCCGCAAAGGCACGTGAGGCGGCGAGAAAGGCGAGAGAAAGCGTCCGCAGAAAGACCGGTCTGGAATCCGCGTCACTGCCCGGCAAGCTCGCCGACTGTCAGAGCAAGGACAGAAGCGAAACAGAGATCTACATCGTAGAGGGAGACTCCGCGGGCGGCTCCGCCAAGCAGGGGCGCGACAGAAAATTCCAGGCGATCCTCCCGCTTTGGGGCAAGATGCTGAACGTGGAAAAGGCGCGCCTCGACAAGGTCTACGGCAACGATAAGCTGACGCCGGTCATCACCGCGCTGGGCGCTGGCATCGGCGATGAATTCGATACCGAAAAGCTGAGATATGACAAGATCATCATCATGGCGGATGCGGACGTCGACGGCTCGCATATCAGGACGCTGCTGCTGACCTTCTTCTTCCGCTATATGCGTCCGCTGATCGAAGAGGGACACGTCTATATCGCACAGCCTCCGCTGTACCGTATCTCCAAGGGCAAGGACAATCACCGCTATGCCTATACCGATCAGGAGAGGGACGAGATCCTCGCGTCCATCGAGGGAAAGACCACTATCCAGCGGTACAAGGGTCTCGGTGAAATGGACCCCGAGCAGCTTTGGGAAACGACCATGAACCCCGCCACCAGAACCATGCTGAGGGTCGAGCTGACCGACGCGCAGGAGGCGGACGAGACCTTCTCCATCCTGATGGGCGACCAGGTCGAGCCGAGAAGAGAATTCATCGAGCAGAACGCGAAGTATGTGCAGAATCTGGATGTGTGATCTGTCGGCGATCGGTCGTTGATCATTGAAATGTAAAACGCTGACGCGTTTTGAATGATAGTGCAGCTGCTGTGGGCAGAGACCTTAGACTCTGTATCGGGTCCGCAGTTTCTCCCGCGGTCACCCTTCGGGTGACACCTTCCTCGTTTGAGGGAGGCTATGAAATTGAGGTGTTAAGCTTTGGATAATGATAAAAAGAATGTCAACGGAAATCCCGATAACGGCGAGGATTTTGAGGCGGCATACGAAGAAATGATGGAGCATACCGAATTCAGCTCCGGAAAGATCATCAACGTCGATATCAACCGCGAGATGCGCAAATCGTTTTTGGATTACTCGATGAGCGTTATCGTCGCGCGTGCGCTGCCGGACGTCAGGGACGGACTCAAGCCCGTTCACAGACGTATCCTCTACTGTATGTATGAGAACGGCATCACCGCGTCGAAGCCGCACAGAAAATGCGCGTATACCGTCGGTGAAGTGCTGGGTAAATATCATCCCCACGGCGACGCATCCGTCTATGACGCGATGGTTCGACTGGCACAGGATTTCTCGATGCGCTATATGCTGGTCGACGGTCACGGCAACTTCGGCTCGATCGACGGCGACCCGCCCGCGGCTTACCGTTATACGGAATCCAGAATGAGCAAGATCTCCGCGGAGATGCTCGCGGATATCGATAAGGAAACGGTCGACTTCATGCCGACCTTTGACGATGTGCTGCAGGAGCCGACGGTGCTGCCGTCCCGCTTCCCAAACCTGCTGGTCAACGGCTCGAACGGTATCGCGGTCGGTATGGCGACCAATATCCCGCCGCATAATCTCGGCGAGACCATCGACGCGATGTGCCTGCTGATCGATAATCCCGACGCGGAGCTTCCCGAGATCATGGAATGCATGCCGGGTCCGGACTTCCCGACCGGCGGTCTGATCATGGGCCGCGCCGGCATCAAGGCGGCGTATGCGACCGGCAGAGGCAGGATCGTCGTCCGCGCCAAGACCGAGATCGTGGAAACCAAGAACGGACGCTTCAAGATCGTCGTATCGGAGATCCCCTACGGTGTCAACAAGGCGCGTCTGATCGAAAAAATCGCGAACCTTGTCAAGGACAAGCGGCTCGACGGCATTTCCAACATCGAGGATCACTCCGACCGCAGCGGTATGCATATCGAGATCGATATCAAGCGTGAAGCGAGCGCGCAGGTCGTACTGAATCATCTGTTCATGATGACCCAGCTGCAGACCACCTTCGGCGCGATCATGCTGTCCATCGTGAACGGCGAGCCGAAGATCCTGACGCTTAAGGAAATGCTGCAGTGCTATATCGCGCACCAGGCGCAGGTCATCGAGCGCAGGACCATCTTCGATCTGAAAAAAGCCAAGGAAAGAATGCATATTCTGGAAGGCTTGAAGATCGCGATCGACTTCATCGACGAGGTCATCGCCATCATCAGAAGGTCCAAGGATCAGGCGGCGGCGAAGCTCGCCTTGTGCGAACGCTTCGGGCTGGATGATATACAGGCGCAGGCGATCGTCAGCATGCGTCTCGGACAGCTGACCAATATGGAGCGCAACAAGATCGAAGAAGAGATCGCCTCTCTCGGCGAAAAAATCAAGGAATACAACGAAATTATCGAAAGCGAGGAAAAGCGTCTTTCCATCGTTAAGCAGGAAGCGCTTGAGATCCGCAATAAATATGCCGACCCCAGAAGAACGGAGATCTGCGCGGTCTCCGGCGAGGTGGATATCGAGGACCTGATCCCGCAGGAGGACTGTGTCATCACGATGACCAAGTTCGGCTATATCAAGCGTATGCCGCATGATACCTACAAGCTGCAGAAGCGCGGCGGCAGAGGTATCGCGGGCATGACCAGACGTGAAGAGGATATCGCGACGAGGATGCTCATCAGCAACTCGCACGACTATAACCTGTTCTTTACTTCCGCGGGCCGCGTCTTCCGCATGAAGTGCTATGAGATCCCCGAAAGCACCCGTCAAAGCAAGGGTACCCATATCGCCAACCTGCTGGCGCTGGACGGCGAAAAGGATGAAAAGGTGACATCAGTCATTCAGGTGCCCGCCTTTGAGGAGGATAAATACCTCATCATGGTGACCCGACAGGGCATCATCAAGCGCATCGCGCTCAACGCGTACAATACCAGCCGCAAGGGCGGTCTGATCGCGCTGGAGCTGAATGAAGGCGACGAGCTTGCGTGGGTACGGATGACAAGCGGCAGCGATGAGGTCATCATCGCGACCAGAAAGGGTATGGCGATCCGCTTTAAGGAGACCGACGTCCGTCCGATGGGCCGTCTGGCGCGCGGCGTCAAGGCGATGAAGCTCAAGGAGGGCGACGAGATCGTCGGCATGAGCATCATCGAGGAAGGCAAGATGATCCTGACCGTTTCCGAGACCGGCTTCGGCAGATTGTCCGCGCCTACCGACTATCGCCTGCAATCGAGAGGCGGTAAGGGTCTGACCAACTATCATGTAGGAAAATACGGCGACGTCGCGGCGCTTTCCGTTGTTTCGCCCGATGACGATCTGATCCTGATCTCCGAATCCGGCGTCATTATCCGTATTCTCGCCTCGACCGTCCGCGTATGCGCGCGTCCGTCCAAGGGCGTTACCGTCATGAAGATCAAGGGCGACAATAAGGTCGTCACGGTAGCGGATGTTCCGCACGAGGAAGAGGAACAGGCGGAGAAGACCGAGGAAACCGATGTACAGCCGGCAGACGAAGCGGTTGAAGCCGTCAGCGAAGAAACCGCCGATGAATAAACAAAGAACGATTGTCCGATTGGCGGCGCTGTTATTGATAACAGCGCTGCTGTTCGGCGGATGCGCAAATCCCGGGGATACCGGTTCAGAATCGCCGACGCCGTCAAGGACAAGGACAGAGGATTCGGAAAACAGCTTCGGAAGCCGTTACAGCTTTACCATTGAGGAAATCAGCAAAGAGCTGAGCGAGGATGATCTGTGCAAAGATTATTCGGACTTTTCACAATGGGAAACCATTTCCGAAGGTCTGGTGGACGACAACGGCGTGTGCTATAGCTCCTGCTGTATCCGCGCGGACGGCGTGATCTTTACCGCGGCAGTCGAGAACGACTCCCGCAAGGTGATGAACATCGGCTGCGGCTGTCAGTCCGATCAGCTGGAACGATTCAGCTTTCGTCTGAGCTTTTTCTGTCTTGCGGCGTCGATCGCCGTCCATGCCGGCGGCTATGACAAAGACGACGCGGGTTATTTTATCATGTTGTTCACGATACTCCTGTACGGTGAGGAGGATACCCTGTGCTACGGGGATTCGCTGTATATCAAAAGCGTCGATCGGGATACGACCGTGCTGATGACGGCGCCGTGCAGTCAAAGGATCATCAGAGAGAAGCATTACAAGGTCATTACGGATGACCGGGATTGAGGTACCGATATGGATAAAAAAAGAGTTTCTGTTTTGGTCGCAGGACAGCGCTTCACGATCCTCACCGACGAGGATGAAAAGTATGTGATCGAGATCGCCGCGAAAATCGACGCGCGCATCACGTCGCTGGTTTTCAGCCAGAACATCACGCGGGAACGCGCGGCGGTGCTGACCGCGCTGGATTTTGCGGACGATAATGAACAGGACAAACGCGCGATCGCTGAGATCAAGGAGCAGATCAAGGATTATCTGACACAGATCGACGCGCTCAGCGAACAGAATATCGCGCTGGCACAGAAAAACGATCAGCTGGAGCAAGAGATCACGTCGCTGAAAGCGGCGGCGGACGATCAGGCGGAAGCGTCGAAGGAGATCGAAGCGCTGAAGGCGGAGATCGGCGGTCTGCGTGAAGAGAATGCCGCGCTGAAAGAAAAAGGCGCGCAGTCGGAGCGAGAGATCGCGTCGCTGAAAGCGGAGGCGGACGATCAGGCGGAAGCGTCAAAGGAGATCGAAGCGCTGAAGGCGGAGATCAACAGCCTGCATGAAGAGAATGCCGCGCTGAAAGAAAAAGGCGCGCAGTCTGACAGCGATCAGATCGCGCTGAAGGAAGCGCAGAAGAAGATCACATCGGCGGAAAATGTCATCGAAGGGCTGAAGGCAAAGGTCGCCTTGATGGAAGAGCGGCTCAGAAAGGCTCAGACGGCAAACAACGCACCCGCTGCGCCGATCGGGGAAGCCGCTCCCGCTCAGGAAACGATCACCGCAGAGGACGATCTGTTTTTTGATACGCAGGAGGAGCCTGCGGTCAAGCCGCAGAAGGAGAAAAAGAACCGCCACGATCATTCTCACGTGAATCCTTACAGGCAGCAGCATATGCAGAAGAAGAATGAGCAGAAGGGCTATACCCAGCAGCGGCAGTATTCTCTCTTCGATACGGATGAATAAGATCGAGATTTTATCGCCCGCAGGAGGAACAGAAAGCATGATCGCCGCCGTCCGTTTAGGCGCGGACGCGATCTATATCGGCGCAAAGCAGTTTTCCGCGCGTGCGGGCGCGCATAATTTTGATGACGGTGAGCTGCGCGAATGCGTTCGCTTCTGTCATACGCGCGGGGTAAAGGTCTATCTCGCGCTGAACACCCTGATATTTGACGACGAGATGCAGGACGCGCTGGAGCTGGCAAAATCCGCCGCCCGCGCGGATATCGACGCGATCATCATTCAGGATATCGGGCTTGCGTCACTGATCAAAAAAGCGATCCCCGATCTGCCCCTGCACGCCTCCACCCAGATGAGCGTGCATACGGAATACGGCGCGAAGGCGCTGTATGAAATGGGCTTCAAGCGGGTGGTGCTGGCACGGGAGCTGTCGCTGGACGAGATCGAACGGATCCATCTGGCGTGCCCGGAGATCGAGCTGGAGGTTTTCGTTCACGGCGCACTGTGTATGTGCGTGTCGGGACAGTGCTATTTTTCCGCGATGCTCGGCGGACGCTCCGCCAACCGCGGGATGTGCGCCCAGCCGTGCCGTCTGCCGATGCGGTTCGGCGACAACGATCACGCGCTGAGCCTGAAGGATAACGGCGGGATCAGGTATATCAAGGAGCTGGAACGCCGCGGCGTCGCGAGCGCAAAGATCGAGGGACGCATGAAACGGCCCGAATATGTTGCCGCCGCGACTGAAGCGGCAGTGGAGCAGCGTCAAAACGGAGATACCGCCTGGCAGGATGACGCGAGGCTCGGAGCTGTTTTTTCCCGCACGGGATTTACCGACGGCTATCTGCGCGGAAGGCTTGGCAGCGATATGTTCGGCTATCGGCGCAAGGACGATGTTCTTGCCGCTGACAGCAGGCTGCTCAAAGAGATCAGAAACAGTTATAAGGATGAAAATCAGACCGTACCGGTCGATATGACGCTGACAGCGTCCGTCGGAGAAAAACCGCGGCTCACGGTCAGCGACGGCAGAAATACGGTGACTGCCGAAGGAACGGCGCCTGCCGAAAAAGCGGTGAAGCTGCCGCTGAATGACGACATGATGAGGAAAAGCCTGACAAAAACAGGCGGAACGCCGTATTATGTCAACAAACTGATCGGACAGTACGATCCGGATATCTCCCTGCCGGTATCGGCGCTGAACGCGCTGCGTCGCGCAGCGCTGGAAAAGCTGGACAGTGAACGTGAAAAGCCGCTGCATCGGTATTTGATCAGCGATATTGATATCAATGAAGAAATCAACGATGAAGCGGAGCGCTTTGACTGCGCGGACTGGTATTGCAGTCCGGATATCGAACTGCCCGGGGAATTGAAGAATAAAGGGATCGTATTTATTGCTCTGGAAGGCTTGACTGACGTCGAAAAAGTCCGCAGGATGATCGAGGACGGATGGAGGATCGGCGTCGAAATGCCGCGGGTGCTGTTCGGAGAAAATCTCGACAGCAATCTGTTGGAGGAGCTTTCCCGTCTGGGCGTCCGCGATATGCTGGTACACACGATCGACGCGGCATATCTCGGCAAAAAACGCGGATTCACGATCCGCGCGGGCTTCGGGATGAACCTTGCGAACAGCCGGAGTCTGGATTGGGCGAAGCGGTATGGCATTGAAGCCGCGGAGGTTTCCGCCGAGCTGGACCTCAAACGGATCGAAAAGCTCAGAAAACCCATCCCCGTCGGGATCATCCGATACGGATATTTTCCGCTGATGGTCACCCGCAACGCACCTGCGGGGTTGAATGGACCCTGCAAAACAGAAAGATTTTTGCAGGACAGAAAGAATGAAAAATTCCGCGTCGTATCCCGTGACGGATACACGGAGATCCTCAACTGCGTGCCGGTTTTAATGCCGCAGAAGGATTATAACGAGGATGGCCGGGTTTTTCACATAATTCGCTTTTCTGTGGAAAACTCTGTGGATAACAAGGAAAAAATCCTTAAAAAAATAAGGGAAAATCGTGGTTTCGAGCGTTTTACCCATGGTTTATATCTCCGGGGTGTTAAATAATTAACAATCTTTTAAGGAATTATTCTACGGAAAAATAGCTTTTTTCCAATAAGAAATTAAGAAAACAGCGCCTCGGATACGGTTAATTTTTTATCGGAATTATGAAAAATACTTTTGCAGGATAATCCGATTTTTTGCAGGAAGGTTACTATGAGTGTTGTAAAAATCAAAAAGCTGAGAGAAAACGCGCGGATCCCGTTCCGCGCGACGCCCGGCTCAGCGGGAATGGATCTGTATGCCTGTCTTGACGCTGAGGTCGTCATCGAACCGGGAGAGAGAGCGATGATCCCCACGGGGATCGCGATCGCGCTGGAAAGCCCCGCTTACTGTGCCTTTTTGTATGCGCGGTCGGGACTGGCGGTCAAATACGGGATCGCTCCGGCAAACTGCGTCGGCGTCATCGACTCGGACTACCGCGGCGAAGTATGCGCAGTGCTGCAGAATTTCTCCCGAGAACCGTTTACGGTATCGGACGGCGAGCGCATCGCACAGCTGGTGATCGCTCCCGTGGATCAGCCGGTGATAGAAGAGGTCGGCGAGCTGGACGGTACCGAGAGAGGCGCGGGAGGATTCGGCTCGACGGGTCAGTGACGCATGACCGGCAGTCAGCGATCGGGATCGTTCGTGAGCCCGCGATCATGAAATCAAAATTCATTTTCAATTAACATATTTTGATCAATATAACCTAAAATAGTAAATAGCACTTAATGACATTGAGAATTCTGTGTTCCGTGCGGACAGAAAGGGGAAAGCATGTTTTCGAAGGATATCGGTATCGATCTGGGAACCGCTAACACATTGGTATATATGAAGGGCAAGGGTGTCGTCATGCGCGAGCCGTCCGTCGTCGCGGTCGACGTCAAGCGTGATATGGTACTTGCCGTCGGCAGAGAGGCAAAGGAAATGATCGGCCGTACACCCGGCTCGATCGTTGCGATCCGCCCCTTGAAGGACGGCGTCATCGCCGATTTTGAGATCACCGCTACAATGCTGAAATACTTTATCAAAAGCGTGGTCAAAAGCAGCTTCTTCAGCCGTCCGCGCATCATCATCTGCATCCCCTCCGGCGTGACCGAGGTCGAGCGCAACGCGGTCGAGGACGCGGCACGTCAGGCAGGCGGCAAGGACGTCGAGCTGATCGAAGAGCCGATGGCGGCGGCGATCGGCGCGGGACTGCCGGTCGATTCGCCCATGGGCAACATGGTCGTGGATATCGGCGGCGGCACCAGCGAGGTAGGTATCGTATCGCTCGGCGATATCGTCGCGTCCTGTTCGGTCAGAGTCGCGGGCGATAAATTTGACGAGGCGATCATCACCTACATCAAGAAGAAGTACAACCTGCTCATCGGCGAGAGGACTGCCGAGGACATCAAGATCGACATCGGATCCGCGTACCCCTATGACAACGAGGGCGCGGTGATGGTCAAGGGCCGCAATCTGGTCGACGGTCTGCCGAAAAATATCCGCATCACCGCCGCGGAGGTGCGCGAGGCGCTCAAGGATCCGCTGATGACCATCATCGACGCGATCCTGACGACGCTGGAGAAATCCCCGCCCGAGCTGTCCGCGGACATCATCGACAACGGCATCATGCTGACCGGCGGCGGTGCGCTGCTGCGCGGGATGGACAAGCTGGTCGAGGAACAGACCGGCATGCCGGTCAAGATCGCGGAGCGTCCGCTGGACTGTGTCGTTGACGGCGCGGGAATGCGGCTCGATCCGAATTTCAGAGCGAGCGTGAAGAAAAAGAATTCATAATGACAGTGGAGGACGGACGCTGAGAAACGCCATCCTCTGTGATCATACGATCGCAGGCAGAGGGAAATATGAAGGAACTATGGGAATCCGGTAAAATCAGAATATTTCTGTCGGTGCTGCTGGTGCTGGTGATGCTCAGTATCTTTACCCGGAACGTGGAGAACAATGTGATCTCCTCCTCGGTGAACTCGCTGACCTACGGACTTTCCAAGGTTTCCGCCGCCGCAAAGGAAAAAACCGGCGACGGCATGAGCTATGACGAGCTGAAGGAGGAGTACGACGCCGTTCTTGACGCGAACCGCGAGCTGCGTGCGCGGCTGGTGGATTACTATGACGTCAAGGAGGAAAACGCGCGGCTGTGGAAGTTCTATGAGCTAAAAAAGGAGCACAAGGACTATCAGCTGGTCCCCGCGACGGTCCTGCGCCGCGACAGCAACGACGAGTTCTATTCCTTTACCATCGATAAAGGGACCGCGTCCGATATCAGCACGGGCGATCCCGTCATGGGAGAAAACGGCCTGATCGGCTATATCTCCGAGGCGGACGCCAATACCGCGAGGGTAACGACCGTCCTTTCGCCGCAGTCGGGCATCGGCGCGGTCGATAAGGCGACCAAGGATACCGGCATCGTGACGGGCTCGGCAAAATTCGCCGACCGCAACCGTACGATGTTCGCAAAGCTGAAGTCCGAGCATAAGGTCAAAGAGGGCGATATCATCACCACCACCGGGATCAGCGGGATCTATCCCAAAAATCTGGTGGTCGGCGAGGTCCGTGATATCGGCTATGATACCTATGATACGTCGTATTATGCCGTCGTGGAGCCGTATGACGATATCCGCAGGATCCGCGACGTCGCCGTCATCACCAGCTTTGACGGTCAGGGCGAGATCCTGACGAGAACACAGGGGGATGAAGAATGAAAGAAAGATCCTCCTCGTTTTTCAGATACTTAGCCTACGCCATGGAAATCATATTGTTGTTCGTCCTGGGGTCTACGCCGCATTTGCTGCCGGACATCTTCGGGGCGAAGCCCACGCTGCTGTTGTGCGTCGCGCTGACAGCGGCGATTTTTGAACGCGAGATCCCCGCGATGGTGATCGGCATCGTCTGCGGCGTGCTGATCGATCTGGGATATTCCAACAGCATCGGGCTGTTTACGATCGCGCTGACCGTCGTGTGCTTTGTGGTCGGCTATGCCGCCAACAATCTGGTGATGGCGACCTTTCCGAATTTCCTGCTGTACGCGCTCGTTTCGGTAGGCGGGATGTTCATGCTGTATTTTCTGGTGCGCTTCGTATGGGCGGGCGTCGATGATTACGGCACATATTTTATGAACCATCTGCTGTCGCGGATGATCCAGACCTATATTTGTTCGATACCGATCTATTTTTTGAACCGCTTCATCTGGCATACGCTGGGAAACGGGGAATAACTGCCGAAAAAGCAGGATGCAGCAGAAAGGGGGTGCGATATGAACAGCTATAAAAAAGAACGGAAGAATAAACTGAAAAAACAGGATCATGCGGTGGAAAATCTGCTGAATAAAGCAAGCAGCAGGGAGAAGCCCTCTGTACCGGAGGGGTTTTCCTTTGATAAAATCAGCGCGATCAACAGCCGCAGCATGATCAACAGCATGAACAGCGCGAAAAAGAAATCCGAGAAAAAGCGGGATTTCTTTACGCCGCGCGCGCTGATCTGTCTGCTGCTGGTCGTGGTGATCTTCGTGCTGTTTGCCGTCAGGCTCTTTGACTGGCAGATCGTTCACGGTGAAGAATACAAGAAGCTGTCGGTCGCATCCACCTCCTATACCGTGACCTCTCAGGCGACGCGCGGCGAGATCCTCGACGTCAACGGCAAGGGACTGGCGGTCAACAAGACCTCTTACCAGATCGTCATCAACCGTATCTATCTGGACAAAAACCAGATGAACGACGTGATCGTCGGACTGATCGCGATCATGCGCGCCTGCGGCGCGAAGTACATCGACGAGCTGCCCATCTCCGTCAGCGGCGAGCAGTACGTCTTTGACGCGGGCAGCGCCGGCGACGTCGAATACATCGAATCGGAAAGCATGCTGAACAAGGAAGGCCTGACCGCTGAAGAGATCATCAACGGTCTTGCCGAGCGGTATGAGATCACCGGCATCAACGACAAATCACTGATGCAGGCGGTGGTATCGGTCCGCTATAATATGGAAAAGCGCGGCTTTTCCTATCAGCAGGTATATGTCTTTGCGGACGAGATCAGCAGCGACGTCGCGGCGGTGGTATCGGAACGCACCCAGACCATCCCTGCAGTGGAGATCCGCACCGCTAACGAAAGAGTGATTCAGAACGGTACCCTGATCCCGCATATCCTCGGCGTGGTCGGCGCGCTCAGCGAAGAGGAATACGCGGAGCATAAGGACGACGGCTATCAGCTGAACGACACCATCGGCAAGTTCGGCATCGAGGCGGCGCTGGAGAAATACCTGCGCGGCGAGGTGGGGGAGAAAACCATCACCAAGGACGCGGACGGCAACATCGTCAGCGAAAAGGAGACCGTCGAGGCAAAGCCCGGCAATACCGTTTATCTGACCATCGATTCCAATATCCAGGCCGTCGCCAACTACTCGCTCGCGGCGAACGTCAAGGGCGCGCGGCTGGCGGGTGAACAGGCGGTCAGGGAAGCGAAGGCGACCAACGCGAAGCAGCAGTCAAAGCTGGGAGAGGATTGTATCGCGGGAGCGGCAGTCATGCTGGATCTGCGCGATTTTTCCGTGATCGCGTCTGCCTCCGCGCCGAATTACGATATCTCCAAATTCTATGACCCCGATTACTCCAACTACTTATTTACGGACGATACGATCCCGATGTTCAACCGAGCGTTCAACGGCGCGTTCTCACCGGGCTCGTCCTTCAAGCCCTGTACGGCGCTGGCGGCGCTGCAGGAGGGCGTGATCACCGAGGACACCGAGATCACCTGTACGGGCGTATATGATTATTACAAGGATGACGTCGTCAACTGTATGCATGTCCATGGGACCGTTGACTTGACCGACGCGATGGCAGGCTCATGCAATTACTACTTTGCCGAGGTCGGCAGACGCATCGGCATCACGACGATGTATCTGTACGCCGAAAAGCTGGGGCTGGGCGTCAAGACCGGGCTGGAGGTCAACGAGGATCCGGGATTTCTGGCGGGCAGAGATTCCACAACGTGGTATGAGGGCAACACTGTCCAGGCGGCGATCGGTCAGAGCGACAACACCTTTACGCCGGTACAGCTGGCGACCTATACCGCGACCATCGCCAACAACGGTGTGCGGTATCAGACGCATCTGGTGAGAAAGATCGTCAACTACGAACGCGACGAGACCGTGCTGTACAACGATCCGGAAAAGCCGACCGTCGCGGCGCAGACGGGGATCTCGCAGGAGAATATCAACAAGGTCAAAAAGGCGATGCGCGAGGTGCTGAAGTCCGGTACCGCCGAGGACACTGCGGGCAAATATCCTATGGACTACGCCGGCAAGACCGGCACCGCGGAGAACGCCGGCTCGGACCATGTAGCATTTATCTGCTTTGCGCCGTATGATAAGCCGGAGATCGCGATTGCGGTCGTGCTGGAGCACGGCGCCAAAAGCCGTTTTGCCCAGTTCACGGCGATGGATATGATGGACGCGTATTTCAACGGCAAAACACTGGACGAGCTCAGAAGGAAAAGATGGTCGTAAACAGCGCAGAGGACAACCGCCGGGGTATCGGAGCGGGTGAGTCCTGTGTACGCATTTGCAGACGCTGCATATGTATAATCAATTGAATACAGATTTTCTTTGAGATAGGGTAAAAACGGCTTGCAAAAGCCGTTTTTATCTATTATTACTAGTTTTTTGAGAAATAATTCTACGCGCCGGAAAAAAGTGTAACTTGCTCTCTTTGTGATATTATGGTACAATACTGATAAGAATACGAATAAAAACTGTGCATTTTTGTATTGATTGTCCTGTCGGCGGATATCGACACCCCTGCGGACGATCATATCGGGGATGCCGGTTTCGGGAACATCATTTATGTGTGAAGTAATCGTCGTTGCCTCGGGCAAGGGCGGCACCGGCAAAACGACTGTTTGTGCCGGGATCGCGGTCGCCTTGGCAAAAAACAATAAAAAAGTATTGATCATAGACGGTGACAGCGGGATGCGCGGCGTCGATATGGTGCTGGGCGTAGCCGATAAGCTGGTCTATGATATCTCCGATATCGTCAGCGGCGGGTGCGATCCCGAGGACGCGGTGTATCGGGTATCGGAGGATCTGCCGCTGTACTGTGTCGCCGCTCCGCTGTACGCGGACGACGAGGTCAGCCCCTCGCTGGTGAAGGAATTTGTCGAAAAAGCCCGCAAGGACTATGACTATATCCTGATCGATTCGCCTGCGGGCACCGGCTCCGGCTTTGTTTCTGCCGCGACAAGCGCGGACAGGGCGCTGGTGGTCATCAACACCGAGCCGATCAGCATCCGCGGCGCGAAGAATATCAAGTCGCGGCTGGACACGCTGCATATCAGCGACCAGAGGCTTGTCATCAACCGCTTCGATAAGGAACGGTTTTATCAGATGGCGCTGTTTGAGGACCTTGACGAGGTCATCGATGAGGCAGGGATGCGGTTGATCGGGCTCATCCCCGAGGACGTCCGCATCATCTCGCTGTCCCAGAGGGGCGCTCTGACCGGCAACTGGTCAAAAACCGGGATCATTTTTGAAACGATTGCGCGAAGATTGGAAGGCACCGATGTGCCGATCATTGTCAAATAAGGGGATGCTGTACCGGATCTTCCGATGGTTCGACAGCGACGAATGTTCATTTTAGCAGGAGGTTCATATGAATATCGCAATTATCGCTCATGATGCAAAAAAAGAGCTGATGGTTCAGTTCTGTATCGCATACTGCGGCATTCTCAGCCGCAACAAGCTTTGCGCGACCGGTACTACCGGTAAAATGGTAGCGGAAGCGACCGGCTTGCAGATCCAATCCTTCCTCGGAGGCTCTCAGGGCGGCGACCAGCAGATCGCCGCGCGCATCGCATGCAATGAGATCGATATGCTGATCTTCTTCCGCGACCCGCTCGCGCCCAAGCCGCATGAGCCGAACGAGATGAACCTGTTGCGCCTGTGCGATATGCACAATATCCCCGTAGCGACCAATATCGCGACCGCCGAGGTGCTGATCCACGGTCTGGAGCGCGGCGACCTTGACTGGAGAAATATCATAAAATAAGCTGATACAAAAATAGCCCCGCAGTGATGGTTCGATCACTGCGGGGTTTTTGCGCGGGTTGAATAACAGAAAGCGGACGCGAATGTCTAATCTTCGGTATTGCGGGAACAGGAAATACGGCGTCAGCAGTAAAAGCGGGAGGGTGTGAACCGTGTCACGCCCTCCCGTCGGATCTTTACTGTATTCTATGATGCTATTCCTTTTCCTCCTCGACGTCGATGACGGGGAGTGAGAAGTAAAAGTCGGAGCCGGATCCGAGCTTGGACGCGACGCCGAAATCCGCGTCATGCGCCAAAAGGATGTTCTTGACGATCGACAGTCCCAGACCGGTCCCGATGATCGCGCGCTGGTGCTCCTTGTCGACGCGGTAATATCTGTCCCAGATATAGTCCAGCTTGTCCTGCGGGATGCCCGCGCCGTGGTCGATGACCTCGATCTTGACCATGCCGTCCGAGACGGTCTGGCGGACGATGACCGTCTTGTCCTCGCCGATGTAATTGACGGCGTTGTTGACAAGATTGTAGAGTACCTGCGTCATGCGCAGCTCGTCGCCCTTGACGAATACCTCGCAGTCGTGCTCGAATACGATATTGAGACCTTCATTTTCGACCAGCTTCTGGTAGCGGGCAAAGGTATTCTTGATACAGTTGGTCAGTGAGAACGGGACCAGCTTCAAGCCGGCCGTTCCGGAGCGCAGTCGGGAGATATCCAGCAGGTCGGTGACGAGATCGTTCAGACGGTTGGCTTCGTCGATGATGATCTGGACGTTCTCCGGGGTCGCCTCGCCGGGCAGATCGCGCATGATCTCGGCATAGCCGGTGATCATGGTCAGCGGGGTGCGCAGGTCGTGGGAAATGTTGGCGATCAGCTCCTTTTGGAGGCTGTCGACCTTTTTCAGCTCCTGCGCGGCATAGGCGAGGGTATTGTTCAGCTCGGTGATCTCGCGGTATCTGCCGCCGGAGAAGGTGACGTCGTAGTTCTGGTCGGCAAGCTGCTTTGCCTTTTCGGTCGCGTCGGAGATCGGCTTGCTGATGACCTTTGCGACGATGATCGCCATCACGACGCTGAGCACGACGATCACGGCTGTCATGATGATCAGCTGGAAGCGCAGGGTGTCGACGACGCTGGCGACAGGGGTGATCTCGCTTTCGATGATCACCAGATATTCACAGTCGCCGCTGGTGACGATCTTTGCGAAAGCAAGGCTGTCAACGGCTTTGCGCTCCAGCGACGGCTCGCGGAACACGTCGTTGAACTCGTTTTCCTGCTGATCGGTATTGCTGTCGACGCGGTCGTTTTCGGTGCTTTGCCCGGTCGCCGCTTCTGTTGCTTCTGTCGCCGCAGCCGCCGTGAATACGGCAGAGGTCCTGACGCTGCCGTCCGCCGCGGGCTGTTCGCTGATTTGATTGTTATGATTATTGCTGTTGTTGGGCTGAGCCGCGTTGTCGGCTGGCTGATCGCCGTTATTACCGCTGTTCTGACTGCCGTTCTTTTCTCCGGGCTCGCCGTTCTCTTGATTGTCCTTGCTTTCGGACGGCTGGGTGCCCTGACCGCTGTTATCAGGCGCAAAGCCGTTATCGTTGGGGATAAAGCCCTCGCCGCTGTTTGCGGGAGGAGGATTGCTGCCGTTCCCGTTATCGCCGTTCTCAAGAGGCGCGAAGCCGTTGCCGCTGTTCTCGTCGGCGTTGTTCATCGCGCTGTTGTTGAAGAAGCGCTTCTGCTTGTGCTCGTTGGTCATCTGGGCGATGCGGGAATACTCGCCGTTGTTGTCCTTCGCCTTGTCGTACAGCTCATAGGCAACGTCCATGCCGACCATCGAGTGCAAATCCGGTCTGTTCTTTGTCAGATAGACCGCCTTGAAAAACTTCTCGGTGGTGTTATAGATCCCGACGGACATATTGTTCTGGTCCTCGATCTCGGCGACCAGATCGGACAGGTCATCCGAATTGATATGGTCGGAAACCGCGTAGGCGCAGTTTTTGACCTGATTGGTCTTGACCGTTTTGTAGAAGGATTCCAGAAAAACCGTCTGGAACATCCAGAGGACGATCAGCAGCAGCGCGGAAAAGATCAGAAAGCCGGTCGCGAGATAAAACCGCAGCGGCTTCTTTTTGTGTTTATGTTTCAAAGCGGTAACCAACTCCTCTGAGGGTGACGATCAGCGAGGCATACTCGCCGAGGGATTTGCGGAGCAGCTTGATGTGGGTATCAAGCGTGCGGTCGTCGCCGTAGAAATCGTAGCCCCATACCTTGGAGATCAGCTGTTCGCGCGTCAGGGCGATGCCCTTGTTGTTGACCATGTAGAACAGCAGTTCATATTCGCGGGGGGTGAGCTGGACGCGCTCGCCGTCGACGGTGACGACGCGGGCGGCAAAATCCACCACCAGTCCCCGGTAGACAAAACGATTTTTGTCGTCCTCCTTCTCGGAGCCGCCGGAACGGCGCAGGACCGCGCCGACACGCATCATCAGCTCTTTCGGAGAAAAGGGCTTGACCACATAATCGTCCACGCCGGTCTCAAAGCCGGTCAGACGGTCGTATTCCTCACCGCGCGCCGACAGCATGATGATCGGGGTCGTGCTGAAGCGCCGGATCTGACTGACGGCGCCGAAGCCGTCAAGCACCGGCATCATGATATCCATGATGATCAGGTCGTAGGTATTGTTGCGGCATTTGAGGACAGCCTGCTCGCCGTTTTCCGCCTCGTCCACCTCGTGGCCCTCGTAGACGGCATATTTTTTGATCAGCTCGCGGATGCGGAACTCGTCATCGACGATCAATAATCTGCTCATCGGTTTCACTCCGTTTCAGTTTACTCTGCGTCTATCATAACCGTTCAATGTGACGGTTTTATGACAGATCGGTTACAGGTTTATTATAACGGAGATTTTTTTGAATAGCAAGGATTTTGTCAACTCCTATCAAATCAGTAGGTTGGTATTGACCGCAGGGGCATCTTGATGTAAAATAGTCGGTAGAATTGATCGGGTGGTACCTATGAAGAATGATTTAGTGAACAAGCTGAGAGCATCACGCGACCTGAGCGATGACGAGCTGAGGGAGCTGATCGAAAGCGGCAGAGATGACGATGCGCTTCGGTCTGCCGCAGACGCGGTGCGCAGAGAGCATTACGGCGACCGCGTGTTTTTGCGCGGGCTGATCGAATTTACCAACTACTGCAAAAACAACTGCTATTACTGCGGCATCCGCGCGGGAAATGCCGAGGCGGTACGGTATCGGCTGAGCAAGGAGGAGATACTGGCTTGCTGTGCCGAGGGCTATGCGCTGGGGTACCGCACCTTTGTCCTGCAGGGCGGCGAGGATCCGTATTTCACCGACGATTTGATCTGCGATATCACCGCGGCGATCCGCAAGACATACCCCGAGTGCGCGATCACGCTGTCGATCGGCGAAAAATCGCGCGAAAGCTATCAGCGGTATTATGACGCGGGGGCGAATCGCTATCTGCTGCGGCATGAAACGGCGAACCCTCTGCATTACGCGAAGCTGCACCCCGAAAAAATGAGCAGCGATGACCGCAAGCGGTGTCTGTGGGATCTCAAGGAGATCGGCTATCAGGTGGGATCGGGCTTTATGGTCGGCTCGCCGTTCCAGACGACCGGCGATCTGATCGCGGATCTGCGGTTTTTGCAGGAGCTGCAGCCGGATATGATCGGCATCGGGCCGTATATCACGCACCACGCGACGCCGTTTTCGGATATGCCGAGCGGCTCGGCGGAGCTGACGCTGCGGTTGGTGAGCATTCTGCGGCTGATGTTTCCGTATGTCCTGCTGCCCGCGACGACCGCGCTGGGTACGCTGCTGCCGGACGGCAGAGAGCGGGGACTCAGGGCGGGGGCGAATGTCGTGATGCCGAATCTGTCGCCGACCGCGGTGCGCAGGCAATATGATCTGTATGAAAACAAGATCTGCACCGGCGAGGAATCCGCCCAGTGCAGACAGTGTCTGGAAGCGCGTGTGAAAGCCGCCGGGTATCGGGTGGTCACCGACAGAGGTGACGTCAGGCGATGACGGCAGGAGGAAAACGATGAACCAATTTTCAAGAACGGAGCTTCTGCTGGGCGCGGAAGCGATGAAAAAACTGAATAACAGCCGCGTCGCGGTCTTCGGCGTCGGCGGCGTCGGCGGCTATGCCGTGGAAGCGCTTGCGCGGTCGGGCGTGGGAGCGCTCGATCTGATCGACGACGATCTGGTCTGTCTGACCAACATCAACCGCCAGATCATCGCCCTGCGCTCTACCGTCGGTCAGCCGAAGGTGGAAGTCGCCGCGGCACGCGTCAGGGACATCAATCCCGACTGTGTCGTGCGGACATATCAGACCTTTTATACGCCCGAAACAGCGGGACAGTTCGACTTTTCACAGTATGACTACGTTATCGACGCGATCGACACCGTGACCGGAAAGATCGGGCTGGTGATGCAGGCGAAGGACGCTGGAGTCCCGATCATTTCTTCAATGGGCGCAGGCAACAAGCTCGACCCGACCGCCTTCAGGGTCGCGGACATTTACAAAACGTCGGTCTGTCCGCTGGCGCGGGTGATGCGGCGCGAGCTGAGAAAACGCGGTGTGGAGCATCTGAAGGTCGTGTACTCCGAGGAGGAAGCGCTCACGCCGATCGAAAGCGAGGAGAACAGCTGTCGGAATCACTGCGTCTGTCCCAAGGACGCACAGCGTACCTGTACGATACGGCGGCAGATCCCCGGATCGGTCGCGTTCGTGCCGTCCGTCGCGGGACTGATCGTCGCGGGTGAGGTCGTGAAGGACCTTGTCGCGGATATATGATAACGGACGGTGCCTTTCTCTGACGAGGGAGGCTTTTTGCTGAAGGGGCTTGTATCATCAAAATGATTTCAGGAGGAAGCATATGGTTCGGTTTTATGAATCGGCAGACGACAGTTTATTGAAGTTCGCGGTGATCATCGCGGAGTATCAGGGAAAACAGGTCTGGTGCAAGCACAAAGAGCGCGACACCTATGAGATCCCCGGCGGTCATCGCGAAGCGGGGGAGAGGATCGACGATACCGCGCGGCGGGAGCTGGCGGAGGAGACCGGAGCGATCGCCTTTGAGATCGAGCCGGTGTGTGTGTACTCTGTCACGGCGCCCGATAACTTTGACGGGAGGGAGACCTTCGGGATGCTGTATCACGCCGTGATAACGAAATTGTCAAAGGAGCTGTACAGCGAGATCGAGCGGATCGAATTGTTTGACGATATGCCGGAAAAGCTGACCTATCCCGATATCCAGCCGAAGCTGACACGGGAGTGGAGAAGAAGAAATCAGGCGTGAGCGAAAGAATTGCGAAAATAGCAAACGAGAAAAACGGAGAAAAAACGAGGTAAAACGAGCAAAATAAAGCTCAACGGGGAGTAGATTAAAAAATCCGGAAAAAGCGCTTGACTTTCATATCGGTTTTTGGTAAGATAGGTGAGCACCGGATCGGCAGAATTGCTGATTTCAAGTAAAACCGTATTAGGATGCGGTCTTATTTGAGATTAGCGCGCCTGTCGGTTCCGACTATTTCAACAGGAGGCACGCTATTATGTCCACTTATATGGCAAAAAAAGGCGAGGTCGAGCGCAAGTGGTATGTCATCGATGCTGCCGGCAAGCCCCTCGGTAAGGTCGCGGCTGAGGCCGCTGTCCTGCTCAGAGGCAAGCACAAGGTAACCTTTACACCCCACGTTGACTGCGGCGATCACGTCATCATCATCAACTGCAAGGACGCTGTCCTTACAGGTAAGAAGCTCGAACAGAAGAAATGGTACCGTCATACCGGTTATGTCGGTCACCTCAAGGAAACTCCCTACAGCATCCTGATGGCTACCAGACCCACCAAGGCGATGGAGCTTGCGGTCAAGGGCATGGTTCCTTCCAACAGTATCGGCAGAGCCGCTATGCTCAGACTCAGACTCTTTGAGGGCGCAGAGCATACCCATCAGGCTCAGAAGCCCGAGCTGCACGAGATTTAAGAAGGAGGAACGTGTAAATGTACGATAAGGCACCTTATTTCTACGGTACAGGCAGAAGAAAGTCTTCTGTTGCCAGAGTCAGACTCTATCAGGGTACCGGTAAGATCACCATCAACGACAGAGATATCGACGATTACTTCGGTCTCGAGACCCTGAAGCTCATCGTTCGCCAGCCCCTCGTTCTCACCGAGACCGGTGAGAAGTTCGACGTTGTCTGCCGCGTAGGCGGCGGCGGCGTGACCGGTCAGGCAGGCGCGATCCGTCACGGTATCAGCCGTGCGCTGCTCCAGTATGATTCCGACGCGCTGAGACCCGCCCTCAAGAAGGCCGGCTTCCTCACTCGTGACCCGAGAATGAAAGAGCGTAAGAAATACGGTCTCAAAGCAGCCCGCAGAGCTCCGCAGTTCTCCAAGAGATAATCCGCATCTCAATATTTTTGTATTATCAAAGCTCCTGTTCATCAGGGGCTTTGTTTTTTGAAGTCCGTTCAGATCATCTCGGGCGCCAGCGCGGCGTTGATATTGCAGTATTCGCGGAATCGTGGTAAAATGAGCTTGACTGAGGCGGGCAGAGCAGCGGACGATGAGACTCACTCCGTCTATGTCGAATATCTTTGTGTGACGGATCACGACAAGAGCGCGGTCATCCTGCAAGAGGAAGAAACACCGGATTATCGCCGAATGGACAGAAATACCCTGCTCAGGATGAAACAAGATGAGCTGATCACGGAGCGGATACAGTTGTTTCTTGATGAATTAAAGGATGATCGGTATCCCGCAAATACGAAGGAAGAATGACGATGGGGATCGGATTAAAGAGAGGCATTGTCCGACTGGAAGAGCATCAGACTGAATGGGAGGACAACGCACGGCAAACCATAGCGCAGATCAAACGGCTTTTAGGGGACACGGCGGTCGATGTACAGCATGTAGGCAGTACGGCGATCAGATCGATCCCCGCGAAGCCGATCATCGATATCGCCGTCGGCGTCAGAGATTATGACGCTGTGCTGCTGAAAAAAGAGCTCTTGGAAGAGAACGGGATCATTTTCCGTTTCGATGAGCGACCGGCGCAGCTGCTGTTCGTCAAGGGCGATTTTGAAAAGGATACGCGGACCCATCATATCCACGTAGTGCGGTACGGCTCAAAGGAATGGAACGACTATCTCCTGCTGAGAGATCACCTGAACGCGGATGAGGCGGCGGCGCAGAGATACGCGGATCTGAAACGGGAATCGGCACAAAAATATCCGGATGACAGGAATGCCTATACGGACTCAAAAAGCAGTTTGATCGCAGCATTGCTGGCACAGGCTTCTGCGGCGGATTAAACGAGAAAGAAGGAATACAACAATGGAACATGAGATCACGATCGCAAGCGAACGGCTGAGCGCGGAGGAATACATCGACTTTCTCAAGCGGACGGATCTGGGATCGCAGTATCCCAAGGAGCGTTTTGAAGAAAGGATCGCGAAGCTGGTGAAAAACGTGTCCATCAGCCTTGTCGCGAGGAATGGCGACGGAAAGGTGATCGGCGTGCTGTTCGGCGTGACGGATTTTGCGTACTGGCTGTATGTGACGGATCTGGGCGTGGACAGAGGATATACGGGACGCGGCGTCGGCAGAAGGCTGATGAAAACCGCGCTTGAGACCGCCGGCGGTGAGAAGGATATCGCGGTGTATCTGATCGCGAACGAAAACGCGGTGCCGTTTTATGAGAAGCTGGGTATGGTCAGGGCGGATGAAGTGATGAAATACAACCATATCGAGTGGACGGAATTCACCGTAGAATAAGACAGCAAAAAGGACAAGCCCCGAACGGAGGACTTGTCCTTTTAATATCAGATATATAAGCGCCGACGACCGTGATCGTGTTGCCCCGACAGAGAGCGAACGGCGGGCGGTGACGGAACGGGATAGAGACGGCGTCAGAATTCGATGCTCTCGATCTCGGAGGTGACGGGATAGTAATTCACTCTGACAGCGGCGGTCCCGTCGTCGGAATTGACGTTCAGAGAGCCTGCACTGCACAGGGAGGTGTTCTGATTCACGGCATTGAAGGTGTATACCGCGACATTGTACGCGCCGGCAGGCAGATCGTAAAAGTAGGAGGAAACCGTGTCATATCTGTCGGAAGCGTCCTCGGCGGTCGCGGAATAGGTCTCGCCGGTATCGACATTTTCAAGGGCGATGCTGTAGGTGCGGTCGGCGTTTGATGCGTTATCGTCCGCTTTATGATGATCGGCGTCGTTTGCCGGCGCGGCGGCGGCGCTCCGGTTGCCGCTGTTCGCTTCATCCGGGACGAGATACCGCGCGCGGGTCTGTGTCTGAGCAGTCGGTCCGGCATTGCCGTCGGAGTTATTGCTGACGGCATTTTTGTTGTTGCCGCACGCGCTGAGGGTGATGCACATTGTCGCTGCGAAGACGCTTGCAATAATAACGTAAACGAACTTTTTCATGATGAAAGACCCCTTTACTCAAATTTCAAATATTATTTTTCCAGCCTCGGTGGTTTTCGTTTGACTGTGGCTGCAGTATAACACACTGAAAAGGACAGAAAAGGGACAAAATTCAGGGAAGATCATTAAAAATTCAAAAAGTTTTGCTTGCATATCCGGATCGAATCGTGTATAGTTGATATTACAATCATGTAATATTTTGCTCAGCACTCCTTTAATATCTACAAATCCGGCAAGGAGGATAGGTTATGAAAAAAGAATCCTATGAAAGAACAGAGCTGGAGATCGTCAAATTCAGCACGACCGACGATATCCTGAAAAGATCGGATCCCGATGAGCTTCCGTTCGTCCCGTCAAGATAATAAATAAATCCGCCGGTCGTCCGGCGGATCCGTGCGTAAAAAGCGGCTGTCGCAGATGCGGCAGCCGTTTTGCTGTTTTGCTTATTTCAGGAGCTTTTTGATCCTTTCCACGGCTTCGATGGTATTATCGCGGTCGCCGAAGGAGGTCAGGCGGAAATAACCCTTGCCGCAGGCGCCGAAGCCCTCGCCGGGAGTGCCGACGACCTGCGCGTTGTTCAGCAGGAAATCAAAGAATTCCCAGCTTTCCATATTGTTCGGGCATCTCAGCCAGATGTAGGGTGAGTTTTTGCCGCCGGTGTAGTAGATACCCAGCTCATCGAGCGCAGAAGCGATGATGCGTGCGTTCTCCTGATAGTAGTTCAGGTTTTCTTTGATCTGGGCGAGACCCTCGTCGGAGAATACCGCCGCCGCCGCGCACTGGACGGGATAGGAAACGCCGTTGAATTTGGTCGCCTCTCGGCGGTACCACAGGTCGTAGATATTGTGACCGTCGCGGACGAGCTCCCTCGGGATCACGGTATAGCCGCAGCGGGTGCCGGTAAAGCCCGCGGTCTTGGACAGGGAGCAGAATTCGATCGCACAGGTGCGCGCGCCGTCGATCGCGAAGATCGAGCGGGGACAGTCGTCGGTGATGAATGCCTCATACGCCGCGTCGTAGAGGATGATCGCGTCGATCCGATTGGCGTAATCGACCCATGCCTTGAGCTGTTCGGCGTTGTAGGCAGCGCCGGTGGGATTGTTCGGGGAGCAGAGGTAGATGATATCCGCGCTCACACTGTCATCGGGCATCGCGAGAAAGCCGTTTTCACGGGTGCAAGGCGCGTAGACGATCTTCCTGCCCGCCATGATATTGGAATCGACGTAAACGGGATAGACCGGGTCGGTGACCATCACGGTGTTGTCCGCGCCGAAAATATCGCCGATGTTGCCGGTGTCGGACTTTGCGCCGTCGGAGATGAAGATCTCGTCGGGGCGGACGGTCACGCCGTGACCCTGATAATAGGAGGCGATCGCCTCGCGGGCAAAGGCATAGCCCTCGTAGTCGGGATAGCCCTTGAAGGTCTCCTTTTTGCCCAGCTCATCGGCGCCCTTCTTCAAAGCGTCGACGACTACCGGCGCAAGCGGCAGGGTGACGTCGCCGATCCCCAGCTTGATGACCTTTTTGTCGGGATTCGCCTTGATATAGGCGTTGGTGCGGGCAGCGATCTCCGCAAAAAGATAGCTCGGTACAAGATTGTCATAGTTTCTGTTGATTTTCATATTTTCACCTTCCGTGGCAGTGTGTTGCCGTATTAACACTTTAACGTGCTGATTATAGCACAACGAAAACGGAATTGCAACGTTAAAAGGAGAGGTTTTTCGCGAAAACGCTTGTCTTTGGGGCGTATTTCAACTACAATAGAACCAAATAGAATCAACGGAGGGTTGATGATGGACAGCATTATCGGAAAACAGATCAAGCGGCTGCGCAGCGAAAAAGGGCTCACGCAGGAGCAGCTGGGCAAGGCGGTCAGCGTGACTACGCAGGCGGTATCAAAGTGGGAGCGCGGCGGCATGCCCGACGCAGAGCTGCTGCCGAGACTGTCGGAGGTGCTGGGGGTCAGCATCGACACGCTGTTCGGGCGTGAGGAAAAAAGCGTAGCGGTTTCGATCGCGCGGCGGATGTGTCAGATCCCCGTCGACGAGGCGTACCGCTTCGCCTTCGGCATCTGCTGGGCGATGGAGGTCGGAATGTTTCAGGAGATCTCGCTGGTGGATGATTTTATGAGCGGGTTCATCGACAACTCCGACGTGACCGTCGATGAGACCGACTATTTTTCCAAGCTGGTCAAGGACAGCGGCATTGCCAACGCGCGGCTTTCGAAGGGCTTCCGTCATTTTTTCCTGATGGTGGAGCCGGAGGGCGGACTGCTCAGACACATCGCGGACAGGGAAAAGCTGCGCAGAGTATTTGAGATCTTTGCCGACGATCATCTGCTGCAGATCATCTTCTACCTGTACTCGCGTCTGAACACGCCGATCGCGACCTCGCTCATCAGCAAAAAGACCGGGCTGAGCATGGAGGAGACCGAGCGGTGTATGGAGATCCTCTGCGAAAACAACCTTGCCGAACGTACCGTGATCTCTACCGCCGGCGGCGAGATATACTCGTATATGTTCCGCCAGGAAAGCTCCGTCATCCCGCTGCTGTGCTTCGCTGACGAGGTGCAGAAAACGGATTACCGCGACTTTATGGTATCCTTTGACCGCACCAAGCCGCTGCTGTAACGCCGCAGCGATCGAAAGTTCACAATTGAAAGCCGCAATAGATCGCGGTACTTCGTATAGGATATCAATGGACTTTTGCGGATGACAGTGGTATAATACCCATGGTAACATACCAAATAAGGAGAAATGCATGATGAAAAAATTGATCGCCTTACTGACAGCCGCGCTGTTTATCGTCGGAAGCCTTGCTGCCTGCGGAGAGGATAAGACCGCCGCAGGGAACAACAACATCCTTACAAAGGAAGCATCTGCGGTTGAGCCGACTATTTCCGAGGCTACCGCTGCCGGAACGCCCGCTGAAACGCAGGGCGAAACCGAGGAAGAGACCATAGATCCCGACCGCTACCGCACTCCTGCCGGTCCGTATGACGCGGTAGAATCCGAAAAGAGCACGAGCCTCCCCGGACTGAAGGTGGAAGCGATCCCCTATCAGGAAGAAAACAAATACTTTGAGGTCATCCTGCTGATCACCAACGAGTCTGACAAGGAAGCCAGCCCCGAGGTTTATGTGACCTTCTATGACAAGGACGGCAAGGTCGTTGATGAAGACAGCACCTTCTACAACGCGCTCGGAGCCGGTGCAACCGGATACGGGTATCTGAGAAGCGACGAACCGTTTGCCTCCTTTGAGTACAAGCTGGAGGAGGGCGCGTCAGCTTATCATGTCAGCGCCGACGCCGACGTGACCATGACCTATGAAACAGACGAGGCTTCCGTCAAGGTCAGCGTGACAAACAATATAGATAAACCGGTCGAAGAAGTGGAATGCGGCATCCTGTTCTATGAAAAGGGCGTGCTGAAGTTCTATACGGAAGGCTACTGCTGTGACGATGACTTTGAGATCAAGCCCGGCGCGACCCAGACCAAGCGCTTCGTTTATTACGGCGAGGGCAGCTTCGACGAGGCAAGGGTCTATTATCGCGCGGTCAAGCGTGCAGAGGAAAGCTGATCTGAATACGGGAAGAAAAGCCTGTCAGTCCGACAGGCTTTTTGATTGTAAAAAACAGGTTTATCGGCAAAGCGATATCTCTGACCGCCGCCCGCACAGAGCGCTCTCTCCGATCTTGGGAGAACCTGCGTTTGAGATCCTCCGGGCGCTATCAAGGATAGTCCGCATACCGTCGTTTCGGAGTAAACCATCGGTTGATTTTTTCAAAAAAAAGTTGCTTGTCATTTCCCCTCCTGCGGCTATAATAGAAGTGTAACAAATATAATAGGAGGTCTGACTATGAAAACAAGAAAAATCATCTGTCTGCTGTTGGCGGCGATTATGGTCATCGGCAGTTGTGTTATTTGTGCCGCGGCAAAGGACGAGCATCCCGACCTGCTTGCGGGCGACGCCGACCGTGACGGCGATGTGACCATTGTGGACGCGACAAAGATCCAGCGTGTGATCGCCGATCTGGAGGAGCTGGATGAGTTATCACGGCAGGTGGCAAAGAATGAATTTTCCTCTGACGAGCTGACGATCCTTGACGCGACCAATATCCAGCGCTGGCTGGCAAATCTGGAGAGCCCGGCGACCAATGAGGTCAAAAGACCCGCGTTTGTCTGGAATAACGACCGGTATATCTCTGTCATCGAGGATTACAAGCAGTCCTTCGATACATTTATGCAGACCAACGACTATTTCGGCGTGCTGTACGTCACGCGCAACAGCAGAGTGCTGTGCAGCAATGCGTACGGCAAGGTGACCAGAGAGATCACCATCGACACCCAGTTCCCCATCGGCTCGCTGTCTAAGCAGTTCTGCGGCACGGCGATCGCGCTTCTGGAGGAGCGGGGTCAGCTGAGCGCCGACGATAAGCTGGAAAAATACTTCCCCGAGTATGTCATCGGCAAGGATATCACCATCAGCGATCTGCTGCACATGCGCTCGGGCATCATCGATTTTGTCAACGAAGCCCAGCCGATGAAGGATTACGCGATCTCCTCCGACTATACCGCGGAGCAGAACAAGAAGATCATCATGGATTGGCTGTTCCAGGAGGATCTGAAAACCACCCCCGACCGTTACTTCTCGTATTGCAACACCAATTATTTCCTGCTGGCGGAGATCGTAGAGCAGGTCTCGGGCATGAAATACAGCGAATTTGTCAAAAAGAACATCTTTGAGCCGCTGGACATGACCAACACAGGCTTCTATGAGGAGCTGTACGGATCCGAGAATATCGCGGAGATCCGTGTCGAGGGCTTCGATCCCGCGGAGCCGCACCTGAAGGGTCTGACTCAGGGCGCGGGCGATATCGTCAGCTGTGCCAAGGATATGGACAAATGGATGACCTCGTTCAGGACAGGCGCGATCCTTTCCGCGGAGAGCATCGAGCGCGTCAAGAAGCCGGTGGACGGCTACGGCTACGGCTGGGGCTCTTACTGTTCCACGCTGAGTCACAACGGAGCGATCGCCGCGTATCTTTGTTCTGATCTGACCGATCCGGACAGCGCCTACAATTTCTTTACCGTGACGAGCGGTTTGGAACCGTCCAAGATGGAGAAGGACATGAACCGTCTGCAGAGAAATGTTCTCGCAAGAACGGAGTAAAAACGATCGATAACAGCGGGCGTGACAACCGCACCCGATGAAAAAGACGACCTGAGAAATCAGGTCGTCTTTGTTATGCTTGCTTATTCTTCTGTGTCTTCCGGCTCGTCGATGATGTTCTCGCGGAGCTTTTCCTTGAGGCTTTCGAAAAAGTCCTCGGGGTTTTCAAAGCTGTCGGCGGACATGGCGGGCATATCCTCTTCCTCATCAGGAATTTCTTCTACCGGGACGCGGACGGCGCGGGGAGCGCGTCCGGAGTTGGAGAAGATCTCCTCCATTTCGGGAGCGGGCTGCTCCGGCGCTTCCTCCTGCACGGGAGCGGGCTCCTCCTGCGGCTGAACCTGAGCGGGTTCGGCAGGCATTTCGCCCTGCTTGACGGGAGTGAATATCTTTGTGCCGGTCTCCGGATTATCATCGGTGATCTCGGTATCCTGCAGCGCTTCGCCGGGAGCTGCTTCGCCGTCCGCGGCGGGAGCATCCTGCGCATCTGCTTGAGCCGCCGCCTGAGCTGCAGCCTGAGCCGCCGCTTCCTGTTCCGCGGCAAGCTGCTCGGCGGTCACGGGTCCGAAGTAGATCTGATACCATACGAGGAACACATAGATGGTCCACACCTTGCGGGAGTTATCCTCTTTTTCCTCATAATGCTCGTCAAGATAACGGACGATCACATCGGTATTGAAGAACTTTTCGGCGGTCGGTGACTGGAACATCGACTTGACCACATTATAGTAATGCTCATCCTTGAGCCATACTCTTGTCGGTACGGGGAAGCCCAGCTTCTCCTTTTCGGCGACCTCATCGGGAAGATGTCTCGCGGCCGCCTTGCGCATCGCGTACTTGGTGTTGAACTTATTGACGCGCAGCTCGGTCGGGATGGTGGACGCGACCTTGAAGACCTCTTTGTCGAGGAAGGGCACGCGCAGCTCCAGAGAGTTCGCCATGCTCATGCGGTCCGCCTTGAGCAGGATATCGCCGACCATCCACATATTGATGTCGAGGTACTGCATCTTGGTGACGTCGTCATAGCGGCGCGCACGGGTATAGTGGCGTCTGACCAGACGGGCGGGATCGGTCGCGATGGACGGATCCTTGAGCAGGGCTTTCTTCTGCTTCTGGTCATACATATAAGCGTTGCCGATGAAGCGCTTTTCCAGCGGATGGATCGCGCGGATCAGGTAGTCCCTGCCCTTGATATCCGGGAGCTTTTTGCAGATCCAGCCGATCGCGCGGCGCAGGAAGTAGGGGACGATCTTCTGGTAGACCTTGAAGACGCGCGGGTCGTTGTAGCAGGTGTAGCCCCCGAACAGCTCGTCGGCGCCCTCGCCGGAAAGTACGACCTTGACGTACTCGCTCGCCAGCTTTGTGACAAAGTAAAGGGCGATGCAGGACGGATCGGCGAGCGGCTGATCCATATGATACTGGACCTTGGGGACCGCCGCCCAGAATTCCTCGGAGGAAATGAGCTTGGCGTGATGCTCTACGCCGATCTTTTCGGAGAGCGCCTGCGCCCAGGTGATCTCGTTGTATTTTTCGCCGAAGTCAAAGCCGACGGTGAAGGTCTTCTGGCCCTCAAAATAGGTGGAAACATAGGATGAATCCACGCCGGAGGACAGGAAGCAGCCGACCTCAACGTCCGCGATCTTGTGGGCGTTGACGGAATCCTCAAAGACCTTTTCGATCTTGTCGACAGCCTCTTCCTCGGTCATGTCGTTGTCGGGCTTGAATTTCGGCTCGAAATAGCGCTGGGTCTCGACGATACCGTCGCGGTACCAGAGGAAATGTCCCGGCAGCAGACAGTAGACCCCGTCAAAGAAGGTCATCGGCTGGGGGCAATACTGGAACGACAGGTAAGCGTCCAGCGCCTTCGGATTGAATTTTTTCTCAAACTTCGGATGCTCCAGAATGCTCTTGATCTCGGACGCGTAGCAGAAGTCGTCGCCGATCATGGTGTAATGCAGGGGCTTGATGCCGAAGAAATCGCGCGCCATGAACAGCGCCTTGGTCTCCTTGTTATAGATCGCGAAGGCGAACATGCCGCGGAGCTTCTGCAGCATATCCTCGTCCCATTCATCAAACGCGTGGACGAGCACCTCTGAGTCGGAGGTGGTGGTGAAATGGTGCCCCAGCTCCTCCAGCTCTTTTCTGATTTCTTTGTAGTTATATATCTCGCCGTTGAAGGTCAGTATCAGGTTGCCGGCTTCGTTGGTGATCGGCTGGTCGCCGTTCTCCAGATCGATGATCGACAGTCTGCGGAAGCCCATGGCGATGTAATCATCCACATAGTAGCCGTCGGAATCGGGACCTCTGTGGGTAATGACCTCCGTCATTTTTTGCAGTGTATTTTCTCGTTCTTCGAGTTGGCCGGTAAAGCCGCAAATACCGCACATAGCGCAAAACTCCTTTCAGGTTTGCTTAATAAGCCGACCGCGGATGTGTCAGCCGTCAGGGGCAATACGCCCTGCCGGCGGATAAAGGACATAATAATCCATGGTTAGCATTATTAGAACTATAATACCATATATTACCGAAAACTGCAAGCACTTATTTGCGCACGGGCGGCAAGACCCATAAATCGGCATTTCTTGCCGAAAATGGATAAAATTTGCTTGACTTTGATTTTTGCGTTCAGTATAATTGAGTTGCTATAGGTATTATTCTGATAAGCAACTATATCAAGGATGATGAACACATAATGGATGCAAAGAAAAAGAAAATCATTATCGGCGTTGTTGCGGCGCTGGTAGTGGTCGGCATCGTCGTCACCTGCATTCTTGTTTTCGGAAAAGGCTCCGACAAGAAGGATGACAAGAAGCCGGTCGAAACAACCGCGACGGAAGTAACCGAGAAGCCCACCGAAAAGCCCACTGAGAAACCCACCCAGAAGCCGACCGAGAAGAAGGAAAGCTTTGATGACATCATCGGTCAGGGCTATGAGAAGATCGGTTTTGCCAAGCTGTACAACAACATCGCCAAGTATAAGGGCTCCAAGATCCTGACCGCTTTCCAGGTAAAGGATCTGGGCGACAGCTCCGTATACGGAACACTCGAGAAAGACAATAAGGTCCTTTCCTTCTATCAGTTCGTTTTCGGCAAGAAGGATGAGATCAAGGACGCCAAGAGAGGCGAATACATCGCCATCTACGGTATCGTCAATCCCAAGGGCGCTTCCGCGGGTACCATCCAGGTAGATGAGTGCCACATTGCCGCTTTCGGCAAGGAAGCCAAGGAATTCTTTGATACCATCAAGGACGAGGAGATCCAGGAACCCACCAAGAAGCCTACCGAGAAGCCTACTGAGAAGCCTACCGACAAGCCCACCGAGGCGCCTAAGCCCACCGAAGCTCCCGAGCCCACCGAGGCGCCTAAGCCCACCGAGACTCCCGAACCCACCGAAGCTCCCGAGCCTACCGAGGCTCCGACCGAGACTCCTCAGGACGTCGTCCTCTACGACGCGAACGGTCTGAAGATCACCTACTTAGGCTTTGAAGACGATGAAGATATGGCCATGATCTACAAGCTCAAGGTTGAAAACACCTCCGGCAAGAATTACTTCATCGGTACTCAGGATTCGACCGTCAACGGCGGCATGCCGATGGATCTGGTCACCTTTATCGTCACCGAATCCGGCCAGGAAACTGAGAACCCCAGCATGTTTATCCTCAGAGACGATATGATCGAAGCAGGCATCGAGTCGATCTCGGAAGTCAAATTCAAGTACTATATCTTTGAGTTCGAAGATCTCGATCATCCCATCATCTCCGATGAGATCACGATCCTGTCCTCCCTCAACGACAATCATTAATCATCGATCGGGCATCCCTTCACCAAGGGGATGCCCTTTTTATGTCTTGCGGCTTTTTATGTAGACAAACGGGATGTGCTCTGCTATAATAAAGTCGTATATCAAATCGTAAAGGAGCATTTGTATGTTACACGCATTTACCCGCAACCACAATGATCTGTCCACTGACGCCGGTTTCCAGTTTGAATTCTACTGCGACTGCTGCGGAAACGGCTACAAAAGTACCTTTATCAAATCGACGACTTACGGAAAAAAGAAAAAAACAGAGCGCTTCGGCAGTATCGCGTCGGGACTGGGTTCGCTGTTCGGCGGCAAGGCGAGCGATATCGGCTGGGCGCTTGACCGCGGCAGCAACGTAGCCGGAAACCGCTATGAGGGTCAGTCTCCCGAATGGAGAAAAGAGTATGAGGCGGCGTTCGACAAGGCGCAGGAAGAGGTAAGACCGCAGTTCAAGCGCTGTCCGTCCTGCAACCGCTGGGTCTGTGCGGATTGCTGGAACGAGGACGAGGGCCTTTGCACCGAATGCGCTCCGCGTGAGGCAGGCTATGTCGCGAAGGCGCGCAACGAAGCGATGCGCCGCAACATCGACGAGGCGGCGGAGACCGCGACCGTCTGGCAGGGCAAGGTCGAGACCCGCACCACCGTTTGTCCCAACTGCGGAAAGCCCGCCGGTACCGGCAAATTCTGCAATTACTGCGGTACGCCCTTAGGCACCAACCGCTGTCCCAACTGCGGCGCTCAGGTCGCGCAGGGACTGAAATTCTGCGGAGAATGCGGATCGCCCATGCAAACGTCCAACGTCTGCCCGCAGTGCGGCTTTGAAAACGCGCCCGGCATGAAATTCTGCGGCGGCTGCGGCAACAAGCTCTGATGAAATATAGCGGAGAGGTTTCGGGGAATCGCGCGGAGCTGTCTATCGAAAAGGAGGGCGTCAGGCTCGGCGGCAGATTTCTGGATTATGCCGATTTTCAGGCGATACGCCCCATCAATCATCGGGTGTATATCGATACGCTCAGCGGTGAGAAGGTCGAGATCTCCATGCTGGGGTTCTCTTACGACGGCTTTCTCGAGGAGCTGACCGACTGCTTCGCAAAGCGGAGCATGGAGGCGCTCTTCATCGAAGAGGAGATCATCATGCGGTGCGAGGGGGAATATCAGCTCCCGCAGGAGAGCGGCAGAGGCCTGATCGTCCTGCTGCCCGACGCGGTGTGCGTCCTTCCCTTGACGAACCGCGCCGTCAGGATCCCCCTGTGCTTTACACGGGAGATCACCCTTGACGGCTATCAGCTGCATCTCACAACGGTGTCCGGCGTACGGTATACCGTCGGAAAGATGGGCTATGATACGAAGCCCTTTGCCGAAAGAACGCAGAAGGCGGCGGCATTGACCAAAAGCAAGCGCGTCAAGGCGCTGCTGGGGATCAAGCCGGAGCCGCCCTTCACGCACTGCGGTCTGTTCCGGACCGGGCAGCCAGAGCTGTACTGGACAGCGGCGTTCGGCGACGGATGCTGCGCGATCGAGCTGTCCGCGGGGGATGACGCCGCGACCTATCTGTATCGCTTTGACGAGCCTCAGGAGGAGTTCATCCGCAGCGCGGACGAGGCGATGGAGGCGATGGGCGTTCACCGCGAGCTCATCTGTCTGACGCAGGAGCAGTTCGGGGAAAAGCCGCTTTACCGGATGTCTGTCGCGCGCAGCGACGCGGTACGGTTTTTGCGGAGCAGGTCCTGCGGAAGGCTGATCCATAACGCGTCGCATGAGAAGCGATTGAAGGAGTTTCTGGACGGCAAAGCGTAAATATGGGCGAACATTCGCCGCCCTGTGAAAACGCCGCCCTGTGAAAAATAGACAGCAAAGTCAGATAAACAGACAAAAGCCGCCTTTTTCGGGCGGCTTTTGTGCTGATGAAATTGATTATGCTTTGATTTATGTTAAGTATCGTTTTGTTATGGTTTGTTTTGTTATTTATGCGAACGATCTGGCTGTATGATCTACGGTGTAGAACAGCTTTTCGTTCTCTTTTGTTACCATTGTGATCTGTAACCGCGGCATCATCTCGTGGACGGTCAGGACAAAGCCGTTGGGACGGTTGTCCGGCATGCCGGTCACCAGATGGCGCGCGTTGATTTTCCGGGCGAAGTCGGCAGCGAATCGCGGTGCATTTTTGTCAAAAGCAATCGTCATATCGGCGCCGAGTTCCTTTGCGGTGCGGTAGAGATATTCGATCTCTTCCGACAGCACGGATAAATCGTTTACCGGCGTATGGATACACAGTACGCGCAGATCGCAGTTCAATTCTGTCGCCTGTTCGTATCCCGCTTCAATCAATCTGTCGCAGTCATACTGACCGGTAACGCACACCAGCACTGACGGCTTCTTTTCGGCGCGCATGGTTTCACCTCCCTTTCATCGGACGGGCGTTCCCGTCAACTTCATTGTCTATAGTGTAGCACGCCTTTGTGATGAAATATGTAAAACCGTGTGAATAATATTTGAACTTTTCGTGAACCTGTTCCGGACATGACCCGCGCCGATCGGACGGGCGGACAGCACCGCCTGTTTGCCTGACTCCCGCAAAGGGAGCCTTACGGCTTTTTGCGGCAGAAATCGCGCATGCAGCAGGAGTCGCACATCGCCTTGCGGGCGGTGCAGACGGCTCTGCCGTGGAGCACGAGGCGGTGGCAGAAATCGTTGCTCTCGTCCGGCGGAAGAAGCCCGCGCAGGACGGTCTCGATCTTTTTCTGGTCTGTCTCGCTGTGCAGCCCGAGACGGCGGGTGATGCGGATGCAGTGGGTATCGACGACGACCGCGCCGGGCATGCTGAAGATATCGCCCATGACGAGGTTGGCGGTCTTTCTGCCGATGCCGGGCAGAGAGGTCAGCTCGTCGAGGGTGTGGGGGACCTCGCCGCCGTAGTGCTCGCACAGTACGCGCGCCATCGCGACGATATCCTTGGACTTGGTCTTGTACAGACCGCAGGATCGGATGTATTCCGCGACCTCCTCGGGCGTGCTCGCGGCAAAATCCGCGGCGGTGCGGAAACGGGCGAACAGCGAGGGCGTCACCATGTTGACACGCGCGTCGGTGCACTGGGCGGACAGGCGCGTCGCGACAAGGCATTGGAGCGGATCGGTGTACTCGAGCGAGCAGATGGAATCGGGATATTCTTTTTTCAGCGCTTCGACCGCAAGGAGCGCGATTTGTTTTTTGGTCACGGTATCATCCCCTTTGGGATCATTTTAGCAGAAAACGTCGGATTGGGCAAGTCGGAAAGAGGGCAAAAAGAAAAGGCTGCCGGAGCAGCCTTTGAGATCGATCTTTTATTCTGCGGTGAATTCGAAGGAGCCGTAGACCTCATCCTGATTGTTCGCGTTGCAGTAGATGACGTTGATGGTCTTGACCGGCTGCTCCAGGCCCAGGAAATAGGGGAAGGCGCTCTTTGCGAGAGCGGCGGCTTCCTTGGAAGCGACAGCCTCGTCATACTGACCGGGGTTCAGGCCGACAACGACCGCCTTCTTCTCGTCGTTGATGTAGCAGAACTGACCGTAGGAGGTCTCGTGGATCTTGACCAGATCGTTGGTCAGCTTTGCGGAAACGTTGTTGTTGTAATCATGGGTATAGCTCTTGTATGCATCGCTGTCAAACTCATAGGTCTTGTTGCCGGATTCGTCGGTGGTGACGGATTTAGCGTACTTTTCGGCAAAGCCCTGATCATATTTTGCCTCAACGGTGGTGGTGACGTCCTTCGGCGCCTCGGTAGCGCTGTCGGATTTCTTCTTCTCGCCGCAGGCGCAGAACAGCGCGGCGATCATCATAACCGCTAAGGTCAATGCAATTACTCTTTTCATTTTTAGATTCCTCCGTAGTTGAAATATTCGGGTAACACACATATTATATCAAATTCATTCAAAAAATCAATTACAAAATTGAAATATCTTCCCGCCGTGAGTGAATAATGTGTAAACAATCATCCGCGGACTCAGATTTTTTCGATCAGGACCTCTGAAATGCGGCGGTCGTCGGTATGCAGGGCGGTGAAGCGCAGACCGTCGGATTCGACGACGGGCTGTTCGTCGGAAGCGGGGATCCGTCCGAGCCTGTCCAGGATGAAGCCCGCGACGGTCTCGCTGTCGCTGTCGCTCAGGGTGACGCCGGTCAGCTCCTCGATATCCTCCAGCGAGGTGGCGCCGTCCACGGTGAAGCGGCCGTCGTCAAGGCGGCGGATCTCGTCCTCCTCGTCGTCATATTCGTCCTGGATGTTGCCGAGGATGTCCTCGATCAGATCCTCGAGGGTGATGATGCCCTCGGTGCCGCCGTATTCGTCCACGACGACCGCGATCTGGGTATGGTTCTTCTGCATAAAGGCGAACAGAGAACGGCAGTCCTTGGTGCGGGGGACAAATATCGCGGGACGCAGCAGCGCGCGCAGCCGGAAATCGGACGGCGCGGGCTTGCCGACGTATTGCAGCAGATCCTTGACGTAGAGGATGCCGACGATGTTGTCGATATCGTCGTGGTACACGGGGATCCGCGAATGACCGGAGTCGATCGCGGCGGCGACGACGTCCTCAAGGCTGTCGGTATCCTCCAGCGAGGTCATATCGCGGCGGTGGGTCATGATCTCATAGGCGACGGTATCGTCAAAGTCAAAGACGTTTTCGATGATGTTCTTGGTGTCGTCCTCGATCAGACCCTTTTCCTGACCCTCTTCGACAAGGGACAGGATCTCCTCCTCGGTCTCAGCCTGCTTCTGGTCGGCGTCCTTGGAGCCGAAAAGACGCTCCATAAGGGATTCCTTTTTCTTTTCTTTTGAACCTGATACTTCGTCAGGCATAAACGGTCAACTCCTTGTTGTCGGGGAGGGTCGGCGCCCGCCCGTGCGGGATAGCTTGCTTCTCAGGTTTTGCGATCAGTCGGTGTCCAGCTTGAGGACAGCCATGAAGGCTTCCTGCGGGACCTCTACGGAACCGAGCTGGCGCATGCGCTTTTTGCCTTCCTTCTGCTTTTCAAGCAGCTTCTTCTTTCGGCTGATATCGCCGCCGTAGCACTTGGCGAGAACGTCCTTGCGCATCGCCTTGACGGTCTCGCGGGCGATGATCTTGCCGCCGATGCATGCCTGGATCGGCACCTCGAACAGCTGGCGCGGGATGTTTTCCTTGAGCTTTTCCGCCATTTTGCGGGCTCTCGGGTACGCCTTGTCGGCGTGGATGATGAACGACAGCGCGTCGACCACCTCGCCGTTGAGCATGATGTCCAGCTTGACGAGCTTGGACTCGCGGTACTCCTTGAACTCGTAGTCGAAGGAGGCGTAGCCGCGGGTGCGGCTCTTGAGGGTGTCGAAGAAATCGTAGATGATCTCGGCGAGCGGCAGCTCGTAATGGATATCCACGCGGTCGGCGTCGATGTAATCCATGCCGATGAAATTGCCGCGGCGGTCCTGACACAGCTCCATGATATTGCCGACATAATCGGTCGGGGAATAGATGTGGGCGTCGGTGATCGGCTCCTCCGCGGAGGCGATCGTACCGGGGTCGGGGTAGTTGGTGGGGTTCGAGATCATATGGGTCGTGCCGTCGGTCAGGGTGATGCGGTAGTTGACAGACGGCGCGGTGGTGATCAGATCGAGGTTGTACTCGCGCTCGAGACGCTCCTGGATGATCTCCATGTGGAGGAGTCCCAAAAAGCCGCAGCGGTAGCCGAAGCCGAGCGCGACGGAGGTCTCCGGCTCGAAGGAGAGGGAGGCGTCGTTGAGCTTGAGCTTATCCAGCGCGTCGCGCAGATCGCCGTAGCGGGCGCCGTCCACCGGATAGATGCCGCAGAATACCATCGACTGGACCTTGCGGTAGCCGGGCAGGGGCATCTCGGCGGGGTTCTTCGTCAGGGTGACGGTGTCGCCGACCTGCGCGTCCTGCAGGCTTTTGATGGAAGCAGTGATGTAGCCGACCTCGCCGGCGTAGAGTCCCTCGCGGGGCTCCAGAGAGGTCGCGCGCATATAGCCGCACTCTACGACGTTGAAGGTCGAGCCGGTCGCCATCAGACGGAATTCGTCGCCGACGTGGATCTGGCCCTCTTTCAGGCGAACATAGATGATGACGCCCTTGTAGGAATCGTAGATCGAGTCAAAGATCATCGCGCGCAGCGGGGCGTTGATATCGCCCTCGGGAGCGGGGATGTCGGACACGATCTTTTCGAGAACAGCGTGGATATTGATGCCCGCCTTTGCGGAGACGCAGGGCGCGTCCTCGGCGGGGATGCCGATGACGTCCTCAATCTCGTGGATCACGCGTTCCGGGTCGGCGGAGGGAAGGTCGATCTTGTTGACGACGGGGACGATCTCCAGTCCCGCGTCGACGGCAAGGTAGGTGTTGGCAAGGGTCTGCGCCTCGATGCCCTGCGACGCGTCGACGACGAGGATCGCGCCCTCGCACGCGGCGAGAGAACGGCTGACCTCATAATTGAAGTCGACGTGACCGGGGGTATCGATCAGATTGAATTGATAGGTCTCGCCGTCGTCGGCGTTGTATTCCAGCGTGACGGCGTGGCTTTTGATGGTTATGCCGCGTTCGCGCTCCAGCTCCATATCGTCGAGCAGCTGGTCCTCCATGTCGCGTACCGCGACGCTTTGGGTCTGCTCAAGGATGCGGTCGGCAAGGGTCGACTTGCCGTGGTCGATATGGGCAACGATGCTGAAGTTGCGGATCTTGTCCTGTTGAAAGGTCATTTTATCACCTGCAAAATTTCATATACAGAGATATTTTAGCATAGATATCAGTATTATGCAAGTAATCCGGATTGAATCGGCTCAAAAAGTATGGTAGAATAATACATAGAAAAACCGTGAAAGGGGATCGGGTATGGAAAGCGCGGCAGAGAATACCGTGACATTTGAAAGCATCGTCAGCACCGTGGACAGCTGGGTCTGGGGATGGGTCCTGATCGTCCTGATCCTCGCGGTCGGCGTGTATCTGAGCATCCGCACCCGCTTTGTGCAGCTGCGGCATCTGGGGCTGGCGCTGAAATATATGGTGAAGAACGAGGAGGACGGCGTCGGCGAGGTCAGCTCGTTCGGCGCGCTGTGTACGGCGCTGTCGGCGACCATCGGCACCGGCAATATCGTCGGCGTCGCGACGGCGATCGTCGCGGGCGGTCCCGGAGCGCTTTTGTGGATGCTGGTCGCGGCGTTCTTCGGCATGGCGACCAAATACGCCGAGGGTCTGCTGGCGGTGAAATACCGCACGGAATCGTCGCCCGGACATTTTCTCGGCGGTCCGTTCTATTATATCGAAAAGGGTCTCGGGAAAAAATGGCGCCCGATGGCTAAGCTGTTTGCCGCGTTCGGCGCGGTCGCGGGGCTGATGGGCATCGGTACGATGACGCAGGTCAACGGGATCTATGAGGCGGCGCAGAATCTGTTTGACAAGGATAAGCAGGGGCTCCTGCTGGAGCTGGGCGGCTCGGAAAAGCCGCTGCTGACCGTGACATGGACGACCATCATCGTCAGCGCGGCGGTGACCTTCTGCGCGGCGCTGGTGATCATCGGCGGGATCAAGCGGATCGCGAAGGTGAGCGAGGTCGTAGTGCCGTTCATGGCGGTGACTTATGTGCTGTTCGCGCTGATCATCCTGATATCCAATTACAGTGAGATCCCCGCGGCGCTCGGGCTGATCGTCAGGAGCGCGTTCGACGTCTCGGCGGTCGGAGGCGCCATCAGCGGTCTGCTGCTGAAAACCGTCATCCAGAAGGGCATCGGCAGGGGGATCTTCTCCAATGAGGCGGGTCTCGGCTCTGCGCCGATCGCCGCCGCGAGCGCGAAAACCAAGGAACCGGTGCGTCAGGGACTGGTCACGATGACCGGCACCTTTATCGATACCATCGTGATCTGCACCATCACGGGGCTGTCGATCATCGTCACCGGCGCATGGAATACGGGAAACAGCATCGACGGCGCGAAGGTGACCACCTACGCGTGGCAGCACGGTCTGCCGTTCGATGAAAATGTATCGGCGTTCATCCTGATGCTGTGTCTGGCGTTCTTTGCCTTCACCACGATCCTCGGGTGGAACTACTACGGCGAGCGGTGTCTGGAGTATCTGACCGGCAGCCGCAGGGCGATCACCGTCTATCGGTGGCTGTATATCGGCGCGGTGTTCATCGGTTCTTACCTTGCGCTCAACACGGTGTGGGGGATCGCGAACATCTTCAACGGGCTGATGGCGTTCCCGAATCTGGTGGCGCTGTTCCTGCTGGGCGGGGTCGTATCGAAGGAGACGAAGGACTTTTTCCAAAGGCAGAAACGGCTGACGCGTCGCCGGACAAAATAACATAAGGACAAAGAAAAAAGCGTTTCCGCGGATCGGAAACGCTTTTGCTGTTATGGATCAGTATACCTCGAACTCGACGGAGCCGTCGGAGTAGGTGACGATGTAGGTGCCGTGACCGTCCTCGTCACAGTCGGGCATGGGGTCTCTGCTGACGACTGTTCTGCCGCCGTCGTCGGAGCCGCCATCATCGGAGCCGCTGTCGTCGGAACCGCTGTCATCGGAGCCGGAGCCGCTGTCAGAGCCGGAATCGATGCCGGTACCTACGGTGACGATCTTCTTGACGGGTTCCTTGGTGACCTTTTCGGAGACTTTTTCACGGCTTTCTTCCTTGCCGTCGACGTACTTGACCTGATAGGTGACGGTCTTTTCGCCCTTGACGCCTTCCTGAGTGACCTCAGTGGTGCCCTCTGCCAGGGAGGAGCTCTTCTCTTCCTCTGTCTCGAAAGCGATCTCTTCGGTCTTGGTCTCTTCCTTGTACACAACGCGCTTGATCGTCAGCTTCATGCCGTCGGTCAGGGCGTCGGTGGTCTTTGCGCTGATCTCATCGTCCTTGCCGAGGGTGATATTCTGCAAGTTGAGGAAATCCTGAACAGTTGCCGCGGTGGTGACGTAGTTCGTGGTCTTGCCGTCAACGGTCAGGCTGACCTTGATCTCTGCAGCGGTGCGGGTGATCTTGATCTCCTTGGTGTCCTCGGTGATCTTCGCGTCAGCCTTCGGCTCGCAGGTGTCCTTTTCGCCGAGGGTGATCTTTGCCGCGTCGAGCGCGTCCTTGACGGTCTTGCCGGTCTCGATCTCGACCGGCGTCTTTGTCTCGCCGTCAACGATGGTGACAGTGACCTTTTTGGCGCTTTCCTCGCCGCAGGCGGTCAGACCGCATACCGCAAGACACATCGCCAGCGCGACGCACAGGACCGTTATCATGTTTTTGAATCGCATGTGTTATCTCCTTTTCCGTTTTCTGTTTTCTCGCTGTCCGTACCTTACAGTGTGCCATAAACCCGGAGAGCGGTTACTGATATTATACATACTTTGACAGAAAATGACAAGAAGTAAATGCGCAAAAAGTTCAAAGAATCCGCAGGTAATACATGCCATTTTGCATAAAAAATATGTCTGAATTTTGAATAGGTCGGCTCAAATCAGTAAAATGCGCAAAAGCTATTGCTATTTTTTGCGCTTTGGGCTATGATTAAACGGTAGATGTTCCGAAAAAGGGATTGATTCAATGAAACGAAAATTGCTTTGGGCGGCAGGTCTGCTCTGCGTGATCGCCGCCGTCGGCGTGACCGTCGGTCTGCTGCAGGAATATGTGTTCTGTCACGCCGACCATAACCGCGAACGCGTCAAGGGATTCTTTATGGAGGACGCCCAGACGCTGGATATCGTGTATCTCGGAGCGAGCGAGGTCTACTCCGATATCGCGCCCGGCTATGCGTATCAGCGGGACGGGATCACCGGATACCTGTACGCGACGCAGGCGAATACCATCCTCAACTACAAGAGCCAGCTCAAGGATATCCTTTCCAGACAGAAGAACGCGCTGGTGGTCATCGAGCTCAACGGCGCTCTGTATGACGGCGAGGAGATCACCAAGGAAGCAAACCTGCGCAACTATTCCGACCATGTGCCGCTGAGTTTCAACAAGGTGGAATGGGTGGCGCAGAACGTCACGGAAAACCGGCTGGAATACCTCTTTCCGTTCATGAAGTATCACGGCACGTGGAGCGATCCCGACGCACAGACCGAAAAAGAGGAAAAATACCGCAAGACCATCGCGAACGACAAAAGCAGGGGGTACAACTACCTCAAGGGCGTGCTGAACTGGACCGTCAAATACAAGAGCCCGACGCCGTCGCTGAACGCGATGCTGCCCGCCGCCGCAGATAAGCGTCAGCCGCTTGACGAACAGGCGGAAAAAGGACTGCGCGATCTTCTGGAATACTGCCGCAGCGAAAAGCTGACCAACGTGGTGTTCGCGCGGTTCCCGCATATCGTGACAGAAAAGACCTACGACCGCTTTGAGCGGAGCAATACCATCGGGGATATCGTCGCGGAATACGGCTTTGATTACCTCAACTTTGAGCGGGATATCGCCCTGACGGGACTGGACGAGGAAACGGATTTCTATAACCCCGACCACCTCAATATCTACGGCCAGCAGAAATTCACCGCCTTTCTGACGGATTATCTGACGAAGCATTACACGGTCGTCCGTCACGCGCTGAATGAGAAACAGCAGAAGGAATGGGACGCGTGCGCCGACTACTATCAGGCGTATGTCAGCTACAGCGAGGAGCTCATCAAGAGCATCAAGGTGAAGGAGCTTTCCGAGGACTGGGAGCTGATCGAGGCGCTGGAGGCGTATCTCCCCGATAAAAGCACGAAATAAGATGACAGGAGCCGCCGCAGGTGATTTGCGGCGGCTTTTTCGGCGCCGTCTGCCGTAAGTCTTGACAAATAGAAATTTATCTATATAATAGAAGCAGACATCTTTCTCTGTGTGGTGAATACAATGGAAATGAGCGAGAAGAAAACCGCCCTGATCTTCAAGGCGTTCTGTGATGAAAACAGGATCAGGATCCTGAGGCTTTTGCAGTCGGGGGAAAAATGCGCCTGTCATTTGAACGAAAAGATCGACGTCACCCAACCTACCATGTCGCACCACATGAAGGTGCTGTGCGATTCGGGGATCGTCGAGGGGCGCAAGCAGGGCAAATGGATGCACTACTCGATCTCGCCGCAGGGAGTAAGGACCGCCATGGCGGCGCTGGAGGATCTGACGAACGTACAGCCGGACGGGGAGGATCCCTGCTGCTGACAGAAAGTCGTGCCGGACGCACGGCTTTATTTTCCCACTACAAATAGATATATTTCTATTTATCTATGGTTTTCGGAGGGCTTATGCTGACATTTATCCAGGATGAAATACTCGGCATGAAATGGCTCGACCGGCTGATCGGCGATCTGCTCACGCTTTGCGGGCTGGATGTGAATGAAAAGCTCGGCGCGAGCATCCGTTTCTTTCTTTACGACACGATCAAGATCATGGTACTGCTGGGCGTGCTGATCCTGATCATCTCATATATCCGCAGCTATTTTCCGCCGGAGAGAAGCAAAAAACTGCTCGGCAGGTTCAACGGACCCGCCGCGCGGATCATCGCCGCTCTGCTCGGCACCGTGACCCCGTTCTGCTCCTGCTCGTCGATCCCGCTGTTCATCGGCTTCACAAGCGCGGGTCTGCCGCTCGGCGTGACCTTTTCGTTTCTGATCTCGTCGCCGATGGTCGATCTCGGCAGTCTGGTCCTGCTGATGAGCATTTTCGGATGGAAGGTCGCGGTCGTCTACGTGATCCTCGGTCCGGTGATCGCCGTCGCGGGCGGAACGCTGATAGAAAAGCTGCACATGGAGGATCAGGTGCAGGAGTATATCCTCCGCGCGGGATCGATCGACGTCCCGCAGGAGGAGCTGCGCTTCAAAGACAGACTGCGATACGCCCGGGGCGAGGTGCTGACTACGGCGAAGAAGGTCTTTCCGTATGTACTGATCGGCGTGGCGATCGGCGCGGTCATCCATAACTGGATCCCCGAGGAGTGGATAATCAACGCGCTCGGCGGCGATAATCCGTTCGGCGTCGTCATCGCGGCGGTATGCGGGATCCCGATGTACGCCGATATCTTCGGTACGATCCCGATCGCGGAGGCGCTGCTCTCAAAGGGCGCACTGCTGGGCGTGGTGCTTGCCTTTATGATGGGCGTCACCACCTTGTCGCTCCCGTCGATGATCATGCTGAAAAAGGCGGTCAAGGCAAAGCTGCTGGGAATCTTTATCGGGGTCTGCACGGCGGGGATCATCCTCGTCGGGTATGCGTTCAACGCTTTGCAGGCCGTGTTGATATGAGGAGGAATACAAGATGGAGAACAAAAAAGGATCGGTATCTTTCAGAAGTATCTGAGCGTGTGGGTCATCCTTTGCATGATCGCGGGCGTTCTGATTGGCAGGTTCCTGCCGCAGGTACCGGAATTTCTGAACCGCCTTGAGTATGCAAAGGTATCCGTACCGATGGCGGTCCTGATCTGGCTGATGATCTATCCGATGATGATGAAGGTCGATTTCAGGAGCGTCAGGAACGTCGGCAGGAATCCGAAGGGGCTGTTCGTGACATGGGCTGTCAACTGGCTGATCAAGCCGTTCACGATGTACGGCGTGGCGAGTCTGTTCTTCTTTGTCGTTTTCAAGGCGTTCATCACGCCCGATCTCGCGACGGAATACCTTGCGGGAGCGGTACTGCTCGGCGCGGCTCCGTGCACGGCGATGGTGTTTGTGTGGAGCACGCTGACGAAGGGCGATCCCGCCTATACGGTGGTGCAGGTCGCGACGAACGATCTGATCATCCTCGTCGCATTTGTGCCGATCGTCAAGTTTTTGCTGGGCGTTTCCAATGTCGCCGTCCCGTGGGACACACTGATCCTGTCGGTCGTGCTGTTCGTTGTCATCCCGCTCGCCGCGGGGATCCTGACGCGGTACCTTGTGACCAAAAGGAAAGGCAGGGACTACTTTGAAAACACCTTTACCAAAAAATTCGACGGGATCACGACGATCGGTCTGCTCCTGACGCTGATCCTGATCTTTGCGTTTCAAGGGAATACCATTCTTGAAAATCCCCTGCATATCGTGCTGATCGCCGTGCCGCTGGTGCTGCAGACCCTCTTCATTTTCGCGGTCGCCTATCTCACCTGCAGAATACTCAGGCTGCCGCACAACATCGCGGCGCCCGCGGGGATGATCGGCGCGTCGAATTTCTTTGAGCTTGCGGTCGCTGCGGCGATCGCCTTGTTCGGAACAAGCTCGCCGGCGGCGCTTGCCGCGACGGTCGGCGTGCTGACCGAGGTGCCTGTCATGCTGTTTTTGGTCAGCATTGCCAACAAAACGAAAAAGCATTTTCAATAAACGGAGGTAAACCATGTCATTATTCCATCGGAAAAAGGAAGAAAAGCCCTGCTGCTGTTGTCAGAACGCCGCGGCAGAGGATGTAAAGGCGGTATCGGAGGCGGTCACCGACGTCAAGGTGCTGGGAGCCGGGTGCAGATCGTGTCATCAGATGTATGAAAACGCAAAGCAGGCGGTGCAGAACGCGGGGCTGGGTGTTGAGGTCGAGTACATCACCGATATGGAACGCGTGATGCAGTACGGCGTGATGACGATGCCGGCGCTGGTCGTGAACGGAAGGGTGTTCTCTGCGGGAAGGATCCTGCGACCGGCGGAGATCGAAAAGCTGATCCGCTGAATACCGAAGAAAAAACGCTGACCGGAAGATCCGATCAGCGTTTTGTGCTTACAGGTGGGGACAGATCTTGATGTGCATCCACGCGTAGCCGGGAGATATCGCGCCGCGATAATCCTGGTCGGTGTGGGCGTCGTAGCTCAAGGCGTAATAGCTGTAGGTGAAGACATGGTTGCTCCACTCGGGATCGTAGACGAGACCGTCGATCTCCGCCCATCCGTGACCGCCGCTGTGGCAGGCGTAGACGTCGTCGTAGCCGATCGCCTTCGCTAGGAAGGCGAATTCCGCGCCGTAGCTCAGGCAGTTGCCCTCGCCGTAGATCAGCAGGTCGTTGGCGTAGATGATCGGCCAGTCCATGCCGGTGTAATCGGGCAGGCGGGGGTTCATCTCCACATAGGCTTCCTTGATGTAGTCGAAAAGGATCCTGAGGCGGCGTTCCTTGGGCAGGCTTTGGTCGGCGACGCGGTTCGCGAGCCTGATCGCGCGGAACAGGGTGCGCTCCTCCTCGGTGGATACAGGGTGCGCCTTGCCGCGGATCACGTTGTAATCCTCTCCGCCCCATGTGACGGCCTCGCGCACGGTGCGGTCGAGCACGCCGTTTTTCAGGTACCATGTACCCGCGGAATTGGACGCGAGTCCCGTGTAGCGGAGATTGACCACGCCGTTTTTGTCGGCGTAGCGGAAGCCCTCCTTGGAGGAGCCGACCAGACCGTTCTTCTGCAGGACGCCCTTTGCGTTGTAGTAGTACATTTTGCCGTCTACGGTGACATAGCCCTGACGGAGTCTGCCGCCGCCGAAATTGAGGGTATCGGAGCCGATCCGGATGCGTCCGTCGGCGGGATTGCCGTTGTAATAGTACATGCCGTCGCTGAGGAAATGGCTGATCAGTCTGCCCTTTTCATCCAGACAGCGGACGGTGTAGCTGTATACGGTGCCGCGTGCGGCAGAGGCGTCGGTATAGGTCTGCGCCGACGTTTTTGCGATCACCGCCCAGCTTCCGTTGAAGGGTTTGCGGTAAACGCAGTAGGCGGAAGCATAGGGGACGGAGCTCCAGCTGATCGTGCCGTTTTGGACACAGGAAATGCGCGGCGGCGCGAGGTAGCGGAACGAGGCGCTTTTTGCCGCGGCGCCGATGAAGCGGTCATTGCCGTCGACACAGCGCACCGTGTAGGTATAAAGCGTGCGGTCGGTAAGACCCTTGTGTGTGAAGGAGAGGGAATCGGTATAGCCGAGGATCTTCCATTTGCTGCCGGAGCGCGTGAATACGCAGTAACGCGACGCGCCCGGGACGGCATTCCAGCGGATGCTCGTGCCGCCGCTGACGGGGACGAAGCCGCTGATGACCGGAGCGGCGATATAGGTCGCGGAAATGCCGCGGCGCTCGTAGAAGCTGCGCGGGGCGCGGTTCTCAAAGCAGCGTACCGTGTAGGAATACCGGCTTCCGGACACGGCCCCGGTGTACAGATAGGAGGGAGCCGCGACGTCGGCGATCGCCTTCCATGCGGAACCGCTTTTCAGATAGACGCGGTAGCCGTTCGCGCCGGGTACGGGATTCCATGTCAGCCTTTGGCCTCCCGCGAGATTCTCGACGCCGACAAGCGAGGGCGCCGCGAGACACGCGAAGGTAAAGCCGTTTTTATCGTAGGCGCTGATGAAGCCGCCGTCGGCGTCCGCCGCGCGGACCGTGTAGGTATAGGCGGTGTTGTCGGCGCTGAGGCGATGCTCAAAGGAGGTCGCGGCGGTTTTGCCGATGTACTTCCAGCCGCCCTCGGGCTTCCTGATGAATACATAGTATGCCGACGCGCCGTCATACGGTTCCCATCGGACGGTGACTCCGTTCGCAGACGGCGAAATGCCGCTGATGAAGGGATATGCCGCGGCGGACGTTCGGGCGAGATCCGCCTCTTCGGCAGGGGCGGGCTCTTCGGCAGGGGCAGGTTCTTCGGCAGGGGCGGGCTCTTCGGCAGGGGCAGGTTCTTCGGCAGGGGCGGGCTCTTCGGCAGGGGCGGGTTCTTCGGGAGAGGCAGGCTCTCCGATCGCGGCAGGCTCCTCGGGGACGGCCGTCTTTGAGGCCGAGGCGGCGGGGATGAGGGAGATCAGCAGAATGAATGAAAGCAGAAACGCGAGTCCTTTTTTCAGCATATGGCACCTCCGAGTGTTTTTCAATCACATTATACACAGTACGGCGTTGTATGGCAAGACAAAAAAACGGAGCCGATGGGATCCATCGACTCCGCAAAGGGATTTATTATGTATGCAGTGACTTGAGTGTCAGCAGCTTGGCGATCAGGTCGTAGTTCGGGGTGATATAGCCGCGGATGTACTGGCAGTTGACGATACGGTCATGACTGCCGACGTAGCCGGTACCCGTGTTGCCCTCGGTCACGACAAAGTCGGAGCCGTCGACAGCGGTGACAAGACCGATGTGATCCGCGCCGGTAACGCATTCGCCGTAGCCGGAATCGCTCCAGTTGTAGATGATCGCGTCGCCGACCTTCGGGATATAGGCGTCGGATTCGACCCAGATATTGTGCTTCTCGGCGATGTCAATGAATCTGCCGCAGCCGCACTCGGTACCGATATACCGGGCGATGCCCGCTCTGAGCCATACCGCGGATACGAATGCCGCGCACCACGCGTCGTGGACCTGCATCTCGTACTCGACGGGCAGCGGGATCTGGGTGTTGTAGTAGGCGAGGATGTCCGCGTGGACCTCGTCGCCCTCGACCGCGCCGAGCCATCCGTTCGCGATGCACGCGACCATGCCGCGCAGGTCGTCCTCGGTCACCTGACAGGTGTAGCGGGGGTTGGTGTTGGGGTGTCCTGTGCCGTCAAGACCGATGACGAACAGTCCCATGCGGTAATAGCGGCCGCTTTCCTTGTAGTAGGTCAGGTAGTTGTCGTCGGCGTCCATGGAGCGGACGGTGTAGGTATAGACGCCGTCCTTCTTCGCCTTATCATCGACGAAGCTGTTGGTCGCTGACGAGCCGATATATCTCCATTTGTCGCCCAGCTCCATGCGGTATACACGGTAGGAAGCGGCGATCTTCTGCGCGCCCCACTTGATGGTATATCTGGAGTCGCGGTACTTGATATCGGTGATCTCAGGCGGCGCGAGATGGGTGAATGCCCAGCCCTTGGTATTGTAGCCGCTGATGTATTTATTGCTGCTGTTCAGACAGCGGAGCGTGTAGGTGTAGCGGGCGGAATAACGCAGTCCCGTATCCGTGAAGCTGAGCTTGTCGGTGATGCCCAGACGCTTCCAGCCGGTGGAGAGCTTGCGGAACACCGCATAGCGGGAGGCGCCGTCCACCTTGTTCCATGTGATGGTGACGCCCATGTCGACAGCGCTGAAGGTTTTCAGCTGAGGCGCCGCGATGTAGGTGCCGGTGCAGCCTTCCGTATCGAAATAGCTCAGGGGGATGTCCTCGTCAACGTCCCAGCAGCGGACCGTAAAGGTGTACGCCTTGCCGGAGGTGACGCGGGTATCGATACAGTAGGAGGTGTCCGTGGTGCCCGCGACGATCCACCTTGTGCCGCTTCTGAGATAGACGCGATATGCCTCTGCTCCCTCGACGGGATCCCAGATCAGCTTGAGGCCGTCGCCGGTGCTTTCCGTGCGGACGAGCTTCGGCGCCGCGAGATAGTGGAAATCCCAGCCGTCCGTGAAAAAGGCGCTGATGAATTTGTTGCTGCTGTCAGCCGCGCGGACGGTGTATTCGTAAAGGGTGTCAGAGGTGAGGCCCTTGTGTTCAAAAGAGGTCGCGGATGTCGTACCGATCTTTTTCCAGCCGCCGTTTGCGTTGCGGATGAAGATGAAATATTTATACGCGTCGGGATAGGCGGTCCATGTCAGCTTCAGGCCGTTTGCCGTGGGCGCGATGCGGGTGATCTCGGGATAATTCTGCGACGTGGGCGCAAGCTCCTTCTGCGGACGCTTGACGATCACGGGCGCCTGTGTGGGCGCTTCGGTCCCGGGCTCTGTGGGCGCCTCGGTCTCAGGCTCGGTGAGCGCTTCGGTCGGCGCTGCTGCCGGAGCTTCGGTCTCCTCAGCGGGCTGCTGTGCCTGTGCCGCCTCGACCGTTTCGGCCTCCGCGTTCGAATCCGCAAGGTCCGTCTGAGCGGCAAAGGCAGCGGGGATCACGCTGCACGCCATTATCATCGCCAGTACGGCGGATAGCAATCTTTTCTTCATTTTATCAGTCCTTATCTGCTGCGGGAGAGGGTGATCTCCCGACATGATTACTCCTATACCTTACTATTATACAATAATCGCCAAAATTTTCAAGGTTTTTTGCGAAATAAGAATAATTTGTGAACGGCAGAAAAAAAGACGGCAGGAGATCCTGCCGTCCGTATAGGCTGATTATCCGACCGCGACATGCGACCACGAGGAACCGATGGACAGCGCCGCCTTGTAGGGGACGTCGCACGGCTCGTCATAGCTCATGGCGTAGTAGGAGTAGTTGCTGCTGTGCATGCTCCACTCGGGGTCGTAGACCAGACCGTCGACCTCTGCCCAGCCGTGACCGCCGCTGTTGCAGGCGTAGCATCGGCTGTAGCCGACTGCCTTTGCCAGATACGCGAACGCCGCGGCATAGCTGAAGCAGCTTCCGGTGCCGTCCTCAAAGATATCGTTGGCGTATACCTCCGGCCAATCCATGCCGAAGTAATCGGCACGCGGATTGTTCTCGTCGTAGGCTGTGGTCAGGTGATTCCATACCGCCTTGAGCTTCTGGCTCTTGGACATGGAGCTGTCGGTCACTCTCGCGACGATCTTCAGCGCGAGGAACAGGGTATACTGCTTGTCGGTAGTGACCTTGGTCGCCTTGCCGTTGATGATCATGTAATCCGTGCCGCCGATGGTCACGCCGTCGCGCAGGGTGCGGTCGAGCACGCCGTTTTTCAGGTACCATGTACCGGCGGAGTTGGAAGCGAGTCCGGTATACTTGAGGTTGACAACGCCGTTTTTATCGGCATAGCGGTAGCCCTCTTTGGAGGAGCCGACCAGACCGTTCTTCTGCAGAACGCCCTGAGCGTTGTAGTAATACATCTTGCCGTCGATCGTGACGTAGCCCTGACGCAGGACCTCGCCCTTGACAAAACGGTAGGTGTTGCCGCCTACGGTGTAGGTGCCGTCGGCAAGCGCGCCGTTGATGTAGTATTTGCCGGTATCGGTGAAGTAGCTGCTGAGCTTGCCGTCCGTATCAAGACAGCGGACGGTGTAGGTATACAGGGTGTTTTTCGCGGCGGACGCATCGTTGAAGACGGTGCCGTAGGTCTTGCCGAGGCAGACCCAGCTCTTGGTGAATTCCTTGCGGTAGACGCGGTAGCCCGCTGCGTGGGCGTCGGCGTTCCAGCTGATCTGACCGTCATTGACGCCGGTGATCTGAGGCGGGGCGATATAGCGGCAGTCGCTGCCCGCGGTGTTGTAGCCGCTGCAGAATTCGCCGTTCTTGTCGATGCAGCGGACCGTGTAGGTGTACAGGGTGTGATTGCTCAGGCCCGTGTGATTGAAGGCGGTCTTATCGGTGGCGCCGATCTTTTTCCACTTGCCGCTGTTTTTCATGAATACGCAGTAGCGGGTCGCTCCGTCGACCGCGTCCCAGCGAATGCCGATGCCGCCGCTGACGGGCGTAAAGCCGCTGATCTGAGGCGCAGCGATATAGACGCCGGTGATGCCGGTACGGTCAAAGTAGCTGTCCGCGGTGCGTCTGTCGGAATCCCAGCAGCGCACGGTGTAGTGGTACTGCTTGCCGGAGGTGACGTTGGTATTGAGATACGCGGTCTTATCGGTCAGGCAGACGGACTTCCAGCCGTCGGGGTATCTGACATAGACATTGTAGCCCTTCGCGCCCTCTACCGGCTCCCACGTGAGCCTCTGACCTCCGACGACGGAGGAAACGGTCTTCAGCTTGGGCACCGAAAAATAGCGGTAGACATAACCTGCGCGGTCGTAGCCGCTGATGAACGCGCCGTCGGCGTTTGCCGCGCGGACGGTGAAGGTATACTCGGTATTGTTCGCGAGCTTTTTGAATTCAAAGCTCTCTGCGGCGGCGGAGCCGATGACCTTCCATCTGCCCTCCGCGTTCTTGGAAAATACATAGTATTTTGCCGCTCCCTCATAGGCGGACCAAAGGATCGTGGCGCCGTTTACCGAGGGATAGACGCGGGTGATCGCGGGATCGGCGGCATCCGCAGTGGGCGCAAGCTCAGCGTCGCTGTGCGCGGTGAGCGCCGGCGCGGCGGTATCGTCGGGAACAGCCTTGAGGTCCTTATCCGGCGTCTGTGCCGGCTCGTCGGTATCGGCGGGTACGGACGCCTCGGCAGGGACGGTTTCGGCGGCTGACTCGGTTTGAGCAGCAGGCACTGCCGAATCGTCGTCGCCCGTCGCGGCGGATACGCCGGTAGTGAGCACGGACATGAGAAGTACGGCGGTCAGGATCGCCGCTGTAAGTCGTCTTTTCATAGTAGCCTCCTGTGAATAATAGTTGTATCCAAGCACATTATACCTTTTTCGACTGCATATGACAAGCGGGAATATATGAATTTATTGATAATTTTTTGCGGGGGCGGAGAGTGATTTTCGTACTGCATCGCGGATTTTTTGGATAATCCGAAGAATATTTGAAATTAGGTATTGAAATTTTGAAAACTTTGTGGTAGAATAATCTAGCATTGTGAAATGCTGGTGTAGCTCAGCAGGCAGAGCGCGTCCTTGGTAAGGACGAGGTCACCAGTTCGAATCTGGTCATCAGCTCCATGAAAACGGACATCCCGACGGGGTGTCCGTTTTTGTTATGTTGTAGGGGCAGATTCGATGTTAGAGGAGTCCTCGATGCGCCCCGGCGCAGATCGGGGATCTGCACGGCGCGGAGATATCGGGACAGACTGTAATGAGCCGCGTCGCGTCGCGTCGGTTCAGTTTGTCGCGCTCAAAGTTCATGTCGCGGAAGATGCCGGAAACAAAATCGATTTTATGAGTTACTCCTTTGCCAATGGTTTTGTGTCTGTGAACCCGCACGGCGTGTGTTGTGATTGTTCAGTGATACTATCTCCCGCGTACGGCAAATCGGAATTCCCTTCCGGGTGATCCGCGATCGGGGACAGATGGACGGCGCATCCGAAAAGATACCGTTTTATTTTCTTGCGAAAGTTCCATTTTCCTGCAGTTGTGTTATAATGAAGAAAATCGCAGGAATCGATCAATGTGACAGATAAGGAGGGCGCTGATGTCAGGATTCCGATATTATCCCGAACGGTCGGTGCGGGAAAAGCCGAAGGTCTATTTTACCGCGCACCCCGATGATTATGACCAAACGTTAGAAACGATCCGCCGGGAGATCCTTGACCGGCAGAAGGGCTGCGCTGTCTTTTGGCTCGACGGCGATGTGATGCCGCAGGACGTTGAGGACTATGACCTGCAGCTCGGTGAGATGAAGCTGTTTGTCGTGCCGGTCACCTATCGTCTGCTGACTCAGCCGTGCCGCGCGATGGACGTCGATGTGCCGTTCGCACTCGCGCATCATATCCCGATCCTGCCGCTGATGCAGGAGAGCGGGCTTGAGGAGCTGTATGCCCGCAGGTTCGGCGATCTGCAGTTTCTGGAGAAGAACACCCGCGATCTCACCGCGATCCCGTATGAGGAGAAGCTGACCAAGTATCTGGGATCCGTGATCATCGGCGACGAGCTCGCACGGCAGGTGCGCGGCGCGTTCGACGCGTACATCTTCTTAAGCTACCGCAAGAAGGACCGCAAGCATGCCCAAAGGCTGATGCGGCTGATCCACCGGATCCCGTTTTGCAGGGATATCGCCATCTGGTACGACGAATTTCTCATCCCCGGAGAAGGCTTCAATCAGGCGATCCGCGACGCGCTGGAAAAGAGCGATCTGTTCGTCCTGACGGTGACGCCCCATCTTCTGGAGATGCCGGGCGGCAAGCCGAATTTCGTTATGGAGCACGAGTATCCCGCGATGCGCGAAGCAGGCAGACCCATCATCCCCGCCGAGATGGTGCCGACAGACAGCGAACAGCTCAGCCTTCACTACGAGGGGATCCCGATCCCCGTCAAGCCCTGCAGCGGCATGGCGCTGCAGGACAGACTGCTTGAGGCGGTACAGCGGCTTTCCCCGCGTGTGGACAGCGAGGATCCGCAGCACAGCTATCTGATCGGACTGGCGTACCTTTCGGGTATCGACGTCGAAGTCGATCATGAGCGGGCGGCGGCGCTGATCACCGCGGCGGCAGAGGCGGATCTCATCGAAGCCTGCGAAAGGCTCGTCTGCATGTACAACACCGGCGAGGGCGTAGAGAGGGATTATCACAAGGCGGTCGAGTGGCAAAGGAGATTGACAGCCTGCTGTGAAAAAGAATATACTGCCGAACCGAATGTGTGCATTGCGGAGTATTATCTGTTTTCCCTGATAAATCTGGGTGACGCGCTGTTCTTTCTCAATCGGCTGGATGAGGCCGGGGACGTGTATGAAAAAGCATATCGCTGCAGCAAGGAGATATATGCCGCGCATCAAGAGGCGCTCTTTTTGCGCTATCTTTCCGTCAACTGCGGCAAAATGGGGCTGGTACTCCGAAAAACGGGCAGGATCGCCGATGCGCTGACTTGGTTTGAGAAAGCGCTGGCGTGCTCCGAAAAACTGGCCGCGGAAAACGAGTCGTTTATCGCGCTGAGCGATCTGCACATGGTCTGTCTTTATCTCGGAGGCGCTTATATGGATAAGGGCGATCTGCCCCAAGCGGAAAAATGGTATCTGAAATGCCTGGCACTCAGCAAGGATATCGCGCAGCGGTACGATCGTGCGGAAGCCGTTCGGGATCTGGGGATCATATACGGTACGATGGCTCAGATCTGTCAAAAGCAGGGAAAGATCGAAAAGGCGGAGAAATGGGCCTTCAAGGCGGCAGAAATACTGGAAAAACAGGCGGATGAAGAGAAAACGGTCGAATCCATCCGCAATCTGTTCGTGAGTTACGGCAATATCGGAGAGATCTGCGTCTCTCAGGGAAAGCTTGAGCAGGCATATGAATGGTATCGGAAAGCCTTATCGTTATGCAAACAGATCGCCGAACAGACCCAAACCGTCAGAGCCCGCAATGATCTGGTCACCGATCAGTGCAAGCTCGGAGAGATCGCGGAGAAGCTGGGAAGACCCGCAGAGGCAAGAGAGTGGTTTGTCAAGGCGCTTTCCGTTCAGGAGGCTCTGGCAGCAGAGGCGGAGACCGAAGAAGAGCTCTCTTCACTGGCATATATCTATCTGAACCTCGGAGAGATCGCGCAATTCAGCGGAAAAATTCAGGAAGCGGAGGAGTGGTATCGCAAGAGCATCGAGATCAGCGAGGCGATCGCCGAAGAGTCGGAAACGCTGTCCCATACGGTCGTTTTGAGCAACGGGTATTTTGAGATGGGCAGGATCGCCGCGGCGAAGAACAAACCCGATGAAGCGAAGGAATGGTATCTCAAGAGCGCGCGTATCCTGGAAAGGACGGATGAAGAGACGGCGACGCCGGAGATCCTGCACCTGCTTTGTGCGCTCTATCAGGAGCTCGCGTCCGCGGCTCTCTCAGAAGGAGACACAGCCGCCGCTGAGGAATGGATCAACGCTTCCTTGATGACCGCCAAAAGGGCTTTTGAAATATCCGATCAGATCCAGACGCGATCCGATCTGGCTGCCGCGTGCGGCATTATGGGCGATATCGCACTGAAAAAGGGGAACGCGGACGAGGCAGAAAAATGGTGCCTTCACAGCTTTGCCTTTTTGAACGGACTTTTCCGTCAGGCGCCGACGGTCGAAGTCCGCCGCAACATGATCGTGACGATCTTTCACCTCGGAAAAGTCTTTGAGCATTGTGAAAAGTATGATTCCGCACGGCAGGTCTATCAGCAAAGCCTGGCATTGAGTCATGCTCTTGCCGATGAAACGAGCATGATCGAGGATTACCGCCTTTTATCACGCTCGCTGATCCGACTGGCAAAGATCTCACAGCTGATGGGAGATACCGAGGCCGCGGGATCACAGTACGCAAACGGGCTCAAGATCCTTGAGAATATCGCGGAATGCTGTCCGACCAAAAACAATTACTGCGATCTGGCACAAGCATATCAGACAGTCGGCGCTTATACTGCGAACCGGAAAATACTGGAAGCGGCTTTGTCGATATGGGAAGCGCTTTTACGGGATGACCCCGAAAACAGCTATTACGAAGAGAATCTGCAGAAAACGAAAGAGCTGATCCGTTATTTTTTCGGATAACGCCAAGCACGGATAATAAATCGGCCCCCGACGGTTGTGGTATGCTCCCTTTATGGAAGACAGTGAAATGAAAAAACACTGTCAAACATGAAGGGAGCTTTTGTTATGCCCAAGAAAGGAAAAATCAAAGCAGAA
>ONAS01000033.1 GCA_900315815.1 uncultured Eubacteriales bacterium | reverse complement strand
GGACGCGGCGCGATCTCGATCTCACCGATCTTCGCGCCGACCTTAGCGAACGCCGTCTTCATGCCGACGCGTACATTGGGCGCGCCGCAAACGACGTCGACAAGCTCCGCTTCGCCGATATCCACCTTTAAGAGATGGAGCTTTTTGCTCTCGGGATGATTTTCGACAGACTTGATCTCGGCGACGACGACGCCGGAGAGCTCGCTGCCCTTGAACTGTATGTCATTCTCGACCTCGGCGGTCGAAAGGGAGAACTGATTGATCAGACTCAGCTCGTCAAGTCCGGAGAGGTCTACAAAATCCTTGATCCAATTCATTGATAAAAACATAGCGTAACCTCCCTTACTTGTCGTCCGTGAACTGGGACATCACCTTGAGTGAGCCGCTGTTCAGGTCGCGGATATCCTTGATGCCGTACTTCATCATGGCGAGTCGCGTCAGACCCAGACCGAACGCAAAGCCGGTGTACTCTTCGGGATCGATGCCGCCCTCCCTGAGCACCTCGGGGTGGATCATGCCGCAGGGGCACAGCTCCAGCCAGCCGCTGTGGTTACAGGACGGACAGCCGGTATCGCCGCCGCAGATGAGGCAGGAGATATCCAGCTCAAAGCCGGGTTCGACAAACGGGAAGAAGCCCGGACGCAGACGCACCTTGATGTCCTTTTGAAAGACCTCGGACAGCATGGTCTTCATAAAGTAGATCAGGTTGGAAATTGAGATGTTTTTGTCCACCATCACGCCCTCCATCTGGAAGAAGGTGTTTTCGTGGGTGGCGTCGGTCGCCTCGTTGCGGAAGCAGCGGCCCGGGAAGATCGCGCGGATGGGCATTCCCTTTTCCATCAGCCGGGGACCGTACTTTCTGAGGATCGCGTTCTGTGCGGCAGAGGTCTGGGATTTCAGGAGCTCGCCGTTTTCCAGATAATAGGTGTCCTGCATATCGCGGGCGGGGTGATCCTTCGGGACGTTGACCGCCTCAAAGCACTCGTAGTCGGTGACGACCTCGGGATAATCCTCAACGTTGAATCCCATCGTGGTGAAGATGCGCTCGCACTCACGCTGGACAAGGGTGATCGGATGATAAGAGCCTCTTTCCTCTTTTACCGGGATGGTCAGGTCGAATTCGGGCATCAGCTCGATCTCTTTTTTGATCTCCAGCTCCTTGAGCTCCTGCGAGCGCTTCGCGATGCTCTCCGCAGCGTGCTGCTTGAGCTCGTTGACAGCGGCGCCGAAGCTCTTGCGCTCCTCGGCGGACATTTCCTTCATGCCCTTCAATAGCTCGGTGATCTGACCCTTTTTGCCCAGATACCTGACACGCAGATTATCCAGCGACAGCGCGTCTGCGGCAGAATCCAGCTCTTGGGCAAGCTGCGCTTTCAGCTGTTCTAACTTTTCTTTCATATTTGCCTCCTATACTGATTACGGTCATGTCGGGAAGCAGGCGATCGGCCTGCCGGCGCGGGATCCGCGGCCGAAGCATCAGCGCTCCGGTTTACGGCCCATCTCAGCCCCGGCGCTCCCCGTGATGACATTTTTACATAATAAAAAAGGCTCTCCTGTCCCAAAGGGACGGAAGAACCGCGGTACCACCCTGATTCCCGCGTTTTACGCGGGCGCTCTGTGACTGTTAACGGGGTCAGCCGTCAGGATCTACCCGGCGTCACGCTTTCAATCCTGCCGCTCGTGAGTGAACTTCGCTCCTCTTCCCTCCGCGTCCGCTTTCAGCCGGTGACGTCCGCTCTCTGGTGATTTCGGGGGAGTTACTCTCTCAGTCAACACGTTTTTGATTTGCCAATACGACTATTTTATCATTATTCCGCACTTTTTGCAAGTCTTTTATTGAAAATCCCTGCCGGATGTGCTAAAGTATATGTGGTCATTTTGCCATTGTTTTTGTATAGTTTGTATAGAAAGGAGCTTCGGAGGGCGGCGTGCCCGCCGGACAGAAACACTATGGACAACGCATTAGTCGAACAGGTCGTCAATAAGGAAAAGGACGTCAGGTACTATCTCAATCTGATCCTGATCATTCTCGCGACGATCGGCATTCCCGCGATCTTTGTCATGATCAGCTTTCTGACGGGCGTGCACTACTGGATCATCGTGGCGTTTTTTATCCTGCTGTTCTGCATTTACGGCGCGTGGTTCTTCATTTCCTCTCTGCGGGTGGATTACGAGTATTCGTGCCTGACCAATACCCTGCGCTTTGACAAGATCATCGCCAAGCGCCGCAGAAGGGCCATCGTCAAGTTCGATATCAAATCCGTCACCGACTTCTTCCCCTTTGACGATCAGGAAATGAGCAAGCACAAGCTGTCAAAGGTATTCCGCGCGAGCGCAAAGGAGTTCAGCGAGGATAACTATGTCGCGGTGTTCCGTCACGAGGCGCGCGGTGAGTGCGCGGTGATCTTCACCCCGAACGAGAAGATGCTGGAAGCCATCAAGCCGTATTTCTCTGCTGAGCTGAAAAAGAAGCTGTATTTCAGCAAAAGATCATGACAGAGCTGACGCCCGGATTTGTCGCCGGTCATCTGCCCCGCCGTCCGGATGACGCGCATAAGGGCACGATGGGTACCCTGTGCAGTATCACCGGAAGCTATGGCTTTTCCGGCGCGGCTGTCCTCTCCGCGAGGGCGGCGCTGAGAAGCGGCGTAGGGCTCCATTACCAGGTGATCCCCGAAAAGATCTATCCGGTGTTCGCCTCGTCGGTATTCGAGAGCGTCTGTGTTCCCGTCCGCGGGAATACGCTCGGGACCGTCGCGCCCACCGATCTTGACGCGATATTGAACACCGCTGACAGAGCGACCGCGGTGCTGATCGGCTGCGGGATGGGCTGTACCTCCGCCACCGCCGAGGTGCTGAGAGCCGTTCTGACAAGCTGCCGTGTGCCGGTAGTCGTTGACGCGGATGGCATAAACGCGCTTTCTCAGCATAAAGATATACTGAGCGAAACGCACGCGCCGCTGATCCTGACCCCGCATATCAAGGAATTCTCACGGCTGAGCGGGCTGGAGGTCGCGGATATCCTCGCCGATCAGGCAGGCGCCGCGGAGGAATTCTCACAGAAGTATCCCGACACGGTGCTCGTGCTCAAAAGTCACATCACCTATGTCGCGGAAAACGGCATGCTGTATCGCAGCACCGCCGGCAACAGCGGCATGGCAAAGGGCGGTTCGGGCGACGTGCTGGCAGGGATCATCGGATCGCTCGCGGCGCAGGGCGCAAAGCCGCTGACAGCCGCCGCTATGGGCGTCCATATCCACGCGTCGGCGGGTGATACCGCCGCTTTGAAGTACGGCAGGACCGCCATGCTCCCCTCGGATATCATCGACTGTCTAAGCGGCGTGTACATGAAGCTCGAGGAACTGCGAAACTGAAAATAGATGTAAGGAATTCAAAAGACCGACAGGAAGCTGTCGGTCTGTTTTTTTGACGGAGGGGTATCATGAAACGATTATTCAGCCTTGCGGCAGTCGGCGTCCTGCTGATCTGCCTGACAGCCTGCGGTTCGGCGCCCGTGCTGAACGCATCCTACAGCGGCGGCGTCCAGATCACTGACGGGACGACGAACTACCTTGCCGACCTGCAGACCGACGGCGAGTCGCTCACAATCACCTTTTCCGCGCCCGAAAGCGTTGCGGGGATCTCCTGCAGCTTTCGTGACGGCGAACTGCACACCGGGCTGAACGGTCTGGACTGTATCATCCCTGCCGACAGCCTCCCGCCGTCGGCGATCCCGTCGCTGCTGTACGAGATATTTTCCGACGCCGAAAGCGCCGAATATCAAGCCTCGGAGGACGGCACGGATGTGTTCATCCTGCCGTCCCGTGCGGGCGACGCAACGGTCACCGCGAAGGGCGGCGTACCGCTGACCCTGACGCGGGGCAATCTCTCCGTGACTTTCCGATAGCAGAAACGGACTGCCGCGTTTCTTGGAACGGCAGTCCGTCGGAATGTATCACTCTGTATTTTGTTGCCCCTCTGACAGCGCAAGCCGCAGAGAGCCCGCGTTGAGCAGCATGATCTGCGCGTCTGTTTTGCCTGCGGCATAGCCGAGCGTATATGCCCTTCCTCCGTAGTCTACGCATATGGCAGGGGAATCGCAGTCGGTCACCGCGTCGATCGCGTAATCGTCGGGGAAATTATCGCGGAAGGTGACCTTCCTGAGCAGACTGCAGTTGGAGATCGACTCAGGCTCCATCCTTTCCACCGTTTCGGGAACGGTGATCTCGGTGAATATCGCGTTGTCCTTAAAGGCGCCTGTCGCGATGGTATGGAGCTGACCCGATCGGTTCGGGATATTGACCGTTTCGTCGATACCGATATATTCCAGAAGGGTGGTATTGTCCTCATTGAAGGTGTAGGCGAAGCGGAACACCGGCTTCAGAACGACCGTGCCGTCATAGGTCATCCTTTGGATCGACTGGCCGGGTCTGAATTCGACCGGCTTGAACAGATCCTCGTCATACAGCCACTCCGGGACCTGAGCGTTCCTGCGGAAGCCGTAGGTCTTGCCGTCATAGTCACGGTACGCCGTAAAGCCCGCGAATACATAGCCGGACATCTCAAAGCCGTTTTCGGGGATCACATACTTATCATAGTAGCCGACCGTCGCATCAGGCATCCATCCCTCAGCGCCGCCGGGGTCATAGCGGATCTCATAATTCTCCCGGATCCAGAACGGCGACATGGTAACGCTGCCGAATTTGACGGTTTCCGCTACGGATTCGCCGTCGTCATATAACGCATACTCATAGACGTCCTCTTTGTTCAGCCACTCGCTGGTGCGGCCGAACTTGCGGTAACCGAGGTACTTGCCGTCGGCGCTCCTTCTGGCGCGCCATCCGCCGAAGAAGTATTCGGCTCTGGTAAAGCTGTTCGCCCTCAGCGGCGTCCTCTCGCCGTAATGGACGGAGGTCGGCTTCATTTCTCCGTAGCCCTCTCCCTTGTCATAATAGACGTTGAAGCGGATCTGGGTGCTGTCGGACAAGCCGAGCCTGTGGACGGAGTTGCCGTAGTAATGCATGGTGGTGTAGAACGATTTGCCCACATGGAAAATGTTCTCCACCTCATCGTCGTTTCCGAGCGAGATGATGTCCACGTATTTTCCGTCATAATCGTAGATCACCACGGCGTTGTCGCCGCCGCTCTGCGCAAAATAGATATAATCCTCGTCGCAGTCGCCGCCCTGACGGGTATAGACGGTCTCGACGCCCTTGAACTTCTTGATGACCTTGAAGCGGTTATTCAGAAAAGCGAATTTGTAGCCGCCGGAGATACCGACGACATAGATATCCCTGTCGGGATTGTAGGCGATGGAGTAGATGTCCAGCTTGATGGTCGCCGCACCGCGGATCTCCAGCGTGTCGGGATCGATGCCGGTCAGCACGTTGTATTCGGGGCCGTTGTTGGCGACAAGGATCAAATTGCGGGTGGGGTTGTAGGTCATGTCGTTCGCGTGACCGAGAACGCTGCCGTATTGCTTGCTGTCCACCAGCTTCCACGAGCGCATGTCATATTTCAGGATGGTGGTACCGTTTTGCTGGACCGCAAAGTAGGCATATCTGCCGTCGGTGCAGGCTCCCTGGGCGGTCGCGTACTTGTCCATATCCGCATCGTTTTCGATGTGTTCCTTGATATCCAGCAGCTCCGCCGTCGTGTAGAAGCCGTCGATCGCCGTCGCCGCCGGGATACAAACGGCAACCGTCGCGAACAGGATGATCGCGGCGATCACCGAACATAGTATTTTCTTCATTCAGTCCTCCGATTTGACTTTCCGGATACTGATTTTACCATTTTCGGGCGGATTCGTCAACTTTATCGGGCAATAATTCATAATATATTTACGCCCGTTATTATTCCGAAACAGAAAAAAGGGAGCCGTCGGATGACAGCTCCCCTCCAAGCATGGATAAAATACGATCAATAGTAATACAGCGGCATGACACAGCCGGTATCCATCAGCATATCCTCCGCCTTGTGCATCAGCCGATAAGCAAGCTCCCTGTCCTCACACGCGCGGATCCTCTCGATCAGGACGTCGTAGGTCTCGCCCCATGTGCCGTTTTCGATCTTGTAATCGATGCCGTATTCGTTCAGATCGAGGTCATAGCATTTTGCGTCATTATCGAAGCCGACCGTCTGATCCGGGTTGTCGGTGGTGAATAATTCAAGGAACTCCAGCGGATCGTCGTTATCGATCACCCAGCCGCTGCGGGCGATCGAGCAATTGTGATCGCGTACGATTTCCACATAGTCGTTCCATCCGACGCCGGTGATCGTCATGCTGATGCCGACAGCGGCAAAATCGTTCCTGATCTTGTTCGCGATCGTCTCATGCGCACCGCTGACGTTGTAGATATACGAAAGCGCGGGCACGTCGGTGAATTTGCCGGAGGCCTCATCGTACTGATAATACTTCTTGAGGATCTCCACAGCGCTGTTGAAGTTCTCCTCATAGGAATCCGCCTTGAAATAGCCGACGCCGCCGCCCAAGCCGGCGTTCTGATGAAATTCGGAGCCGTCGGCATCGGACACCCATTTGGAAACGAAGGTGGAGGCGGGAAGTCTGACGATTCCCTCATTGAATAGATTTCTGACGATCCAGCCGCGGTCCACCAGCAGGTTCATCGCCCTGCGGATCTCCTCGCGCGCGCGTTCCGCCTCTGCGCCGGTCAGCTCACTGCCCTCGGGGAGAAGCTCCTGACGGACGTTCCAGCTTGCGAAGTAGGTGCCGTAATTCAGCGCTCCTCCGATCTCCGCGTACGCCGTCATACCCGCGATAAAGCGCTGGATCGCGGTCGCGTCCAGTATGCCGATCTCACCGTCGCGATCCGCGTCGGCACAGCGCAGTGAGAACTCCTTTGTCGGCAAAGCCGCCAGACGGCGCTGGATCGCGGTCGCGTCCAGAACGGTGACGACGCCGTCACGGTCCGTATCGCCGAGGATGTTTTCGATCGTCAGGATCAGCGAAGCGGAATACACGGGTACCGCATCCTTCCAGCCGACGGCATTCTCGCCGAAAATATCCTCTATGCGATAGAAATTGTAATACAGCGTGCCGGATGTACCGGTCAGCATGCCGGTGGTTTTGATATGGGCGCAGGCGGTATCGTCATCGTCGATCTCAAAGCCTGCCTCCTTGAGCAGGTCGGTGCGCCATCCGGCGATCAGTCCCTCTGCGGGCGGATCCAGATGGAAGCTGACAAAGATCTCCTCGTCCGGGGAAAGCGCCGCGGTGTCGCCGTCATAGTACGGCTCGTCATTTCCCTTGATCATCGCGTAGCAAACGGGCGACGGCTCTTCAGGATCGCCGGCGGCAGACGCCGTGATGCTGAACACGGTCAGTGCCAGAATCAGTGATAATAACAGTGCCAAAAATCTTTTTGCCATGGGTATTCGCTCCTTTCACCTTATTACTCAAATTATAAAACAAAACAATATCCCTTTGCAAGCGTCGGCAGAGAAAATGACGCCGTCAATGCACACAAAATATCAACGCCGCAGTTAGTGATATCGACGAAGCAAAAATGCAAAAAAATAGACGCCCCCGCGTTATTTGTCCTATAGTTGTCCTTATCGGTATGCTATACTGCAGTCACAACAGAGGAAATCCTTACTTCCTCCGAATCAATCGCAAAGGAGCGTTTACTATGACAAAAGCAGCCGTCAACACAACAACCGTCAGGATCTTCAACCGCCAAGAAAAACCGGGCATCCGCTCCTCGGTGAAACGTACCGGGAATCTGCTCCTCGCAGGGCTGATCGGAACGCTCTGCACGATCGGCGGCGTCATCGCCTTCGTATGCGGCTTCAGCCTGCTGAGTCTGATCGTCATCGGCGCATGTCTGCTCGCACTGCCGCTGATCCCGATCATGTACTTCTACGGCGTTCACCTGACAAAGAAAGCCATGCGCGCATCAAAGCAGCAGTGACCCCAGCGGCGCCGTTACCGACATCAAAGCCCCGGAGAGGATCGCGTTTCCACGCGCCTCTTCGGGGCTTTTGCGGTAAATCAGGACTCCGGATGACCGGCAAGCGTTTTTGTTTCCCCTGTGGGGAGCGTCACCGTCCATTCAACATCCTTGTTCTTTTTCAAGGTGCCCAGCACCGGCGTGTTATCGAAGGACGAGATATCACAGCACATATGTCCGGCAAAGGTGAAATAATACAGCTGTTTACAGTCTGCGAACGCCGTCCGTTTGACGGTGACGTCCTCCGATCTGATCTGTACGGTCGTCAGGGACGCGCAGTCTCTGAACGCGGAGGCATTGATCGCAGTGACCGACGCAGGGATGATCACGGTTTTCAGGCTGTCCGCACCGCGGAATACGGTGGAATGCACAGCGGTGACGCCGTCCGGGAATTCGACCTTTTCCACGGACCTGCAGAAGCGGAACGCCGACGGCCGGATGCCGGTCAGGGTATGCGAGAAAATCGGCGAAGGGAGTCGGGTACAGTTCCAGAAAGCGCCTTCCTCGATCCGCTCAACGATATGATCCATCGGAACGGTCTCCAGAGCGGTGCAGTCGCAGAAGGCGTATTTTCCGACCGCCTTCACCTCGGGGAACCCGATGTGTCTGAGTCCGGTACACTCCATAAACATCGCGGGAGATACGGACGACAGCCGCGTGAACACGGCTTTTTCCACACTGCGGCACGCGCGGAAAGCCGCGGGAGCCGCCCACGTGATATCGCTGAACACGGACAGATCCGCAAGACTGCCGCAGTTTCTGAACGCTCCGGCGCCGATACGGGTGATCTCGGAATCCGTTCGGATGCTCACAAGCTCCTTGCATCCGTAGAAGCAGTCGTCGGGTATGGAGCGGATCGCGGCGTGCAGCTCGGCGCTTTTCAGCGATACACAGCGGCGGAACAGACCGCGGGGAAGCGCGGTGATGTTTTCGGGGATCGAAATACTCTCCAGACGGTGACAGTCGGAAAAGGCGTATTCCCCGATCGATGTCAGCTTATTCTTGTCCTCCGTGTTGATATCTGTCAGAGAATTGCACCCGAAGAACGCGCTGTTCCCGATGGAGCTGATGTCCGGCGGCAGGATGACCTTTTCAAGCCGGTTGCAGTTCTTGAAGGTGAACATGTCGATCTTGGTGACACGGAAGGGTACGACGAACTCCTTGAGCATAAAGCAGTTCTGGAATGCGGCTGTACCGATCCTCGTGACCTCGGTGCCTGCAAGGTCGATCTCCGTCAGGCTTCTGCAATCATAGAAGCAATATGAAGAAACCGTTTTCAAATCACGGGGGAGTCTGATCTCCCGAAGCGAAACGCACCCGCGGAACGTCTCATTCATCAGCTTGTCAAGGCGAGCGTCTTCCAGGCCGCGCACCGTTTGCAGCGATACGCAATCCCTGAACGCGGAGTAACCCAGATATTTCAAAGCTTCGGGAAGCGCTGTCGCCGTCAATGATCCGCAGCCGCTGAACGCCTCTGTTTCGATCCTTTCGACCGATTTCGGGATACGGATCTCCTTGAGCGAGGAACAATTCTTGAACAGCCCGGCGCTGATGACGGTCAGTCCGTCGGGAAGCGTGATATTTTCCAGCGCCTTACAGCCCTCAAACGCAGCAGGATCCGGTGTAAAGCCGTGCGGAACGGTATTTTCTTCACAGGAGCCGATTTGGAAGGTTTTCAGTGACCGACAGCCCTTGAAGAAATTCTTTCCGATACACCCGCCGAGGGTATCCGGAAGCCTGATCTCCGTGAGATTGGGCATATCTGAAAAACAGGCGCCGGGAAAGCTGACCACACTGTCAGGTACGATGACCGACCGCGCCTGCTTCAGTCCCCTGAACGGATGCTCAAAAATGCCTACGCAGGACGTCGGAACGATAACGGCTTCCATATTTCTGTATTGATTGAGGAACGACTTTTCTTTGTCTCCGAAGCGGGAGAAAACGAAGCCGCCGACATAGTACCGACCGTCCGACGAACAGATATGGACGTTCTCCGTCAGGTCGAAGGAGTCACAGCCGGCAAAAGCGTTTTCGGACAGCATCCCGCACGGTGAAGGCAGATCCAGTCGGCGCAGGCTCTCACAGCCGGCAAACGCGCTCCTTCCGATCCGGCTGACGTCTGAAAGAAACCGGACGGTCTCCAGACTTTTACAGCCGTTGAAAGCGCGGCTTGGGATCTCGCTGATCTTTTCGAACGGCGGGATCTCCCGAAGCGACTCACAGCCGGCAAAAGCACCCGCTCCCAGAGAATCGACATTCTGAAAGGATCCGCGGATCTCTCTGAGCCCGGTACAGCCGCAGAACGCTTCCTCGCCGATGTGCGTGATCTGTGAGGAAACGGTCAGTGTCCGCAGGGCGGCGGCGTCTCTGAACGCACCGTCCCCGATCCCGATGATCCCTGCGGGCAGAACAGCGTCGGCGGTATCATAGCATGAGGCGGCAAACAAGACGGTCTGCTGATCGATTTTTCTGACGATGAATCCGCAGAAATCCTTGACGCGCGGAACGGTTTTTCCGAATGATTTCAGTCCGAGACTGCGGCAGCCGGAAAAGGCGCGCGCTCCGATCGCATTGACAGAAGGCGGCAGTGCGATATCACACAGCCGAGGGCAATCACAGAACGCCGCCGCCTTGATGACGCGCAGCTTCTGCGGCAGACAGACCCGTTCAAGACGCAGGCAGGATATAAACGCTTTTTCCGCAACGGCTTTCAGCCCGTCACACTGCGCCATGTCGACGGTCATCAGGGAACCGCATCCTTCAAACGCGCCGGAGTCGAAATAGGAAAGCCTTGCGGAGAAAGAGAGCGTGCGCAGAGAAGCACAGCCGCTGAACGCTCTCTTTCCGATAGCGGTGACCCATCCCCAGCCGCGGACACGCTCAAGCGCGGTACAGCCCCTGAACGCTTCTTCTTTTATCCTGATTCCCCTATTCCCGATTTCATTTTCTGCGATATCCGGTTTTTTCTTCTGCTGTTTCGGGAAGCTGACCTGCCTCAGCGACGTGCAATCCAGAAACGTGCAGGCTTCGATACAGGAAATGCTCTGTGTCAGCCATATGCTTTCCAGCGAAGCACATTTTTCAAAAGCACTTCTGCCCAACGTCTGGACCGATCGCGGCAAAACAAAATCCTTCAGGCTCGTGCAGTTCTTGAATGCGCGGTCGCCGATGGAGATGACGGAGGGGACCCATCCCTTTCCGTCGTCGGGCATCGCAGACCTCAATGAGGTACAATTCAGAAACGCGGCTTCCTCGATGGTTTCCAGCGCGTTCGGGAAATTGATCTCTGTCAGTCCCGTACAGTCACGGAACGCGTATTTGCAGATTTTGGTGACCTGCTTGTGCAGGCGGACTCTTTCAATAAAGGTGCAATCTCCGAACAGCTCGTTTTTGAGATAAGAGATGCTTTCGGGGATGGTGATATCGGTCAGCTTGTTTTTCCATGCCGCGGCGGAAAACGCGCTGTCATAATCGGCGCTGATCTTGTAGGCGAACGTGATCGTCTCGTAGAAATGCCGGTCATTCAGCCGTTCAAAGAAGGCGTCGGCATACCGCGGCTCCATGGTGTTCAGGATCTCGATGCAGGCATACTCGCCGATCAGATCCGGCTCTATGCCCGCAAGGGACTCTCTGCCAAGCCTGAAATACCCGCTCATCAGCCTCTCCGCTTCGAACGCCTGCAGACGGAAAACGTCCTGCGCGATCTCAACCAGCTCGTCGGGAGCGGCGCGATTAATAAAGGTCGTGTAGGCAACCAGAAACCGCAGCGCCGCGTGATACAGCTCACCATGCGGTGCGGGCAGGCTGTTGACGGACTCATAGATCCTTTCAATCTCCTTCATCGCGATGTACTTGACAAAGGCTTCCTTGTTCCATTTCTGCTCGTCCAGCTTCCCGTCCAGCCACGCTTCTGTGACAAACAGCACAAACAGCGGACGCGTGTGATCCGGGTCGATGGTTGAGAGCACTTTGCAGATCTTATCCTTGTCCGTTTCGGGAACACCGGGGAGATCGGATACATGCCGGGTGTAGTCATCGATCAACAGACGTATCTCTTTGTCACAAAGGGGCGACAGCCTGAGATCGCCGTCGCCTGTGCCGCATCTGTAATGCCGCGATGCGATCTCCGAGCTGAAGGAAAGGCTGTTGATGATGCTTTCCGCCTCGCGTTCGATCAGGATAAACCGGATCCTGAACCGCGTTTTGCGGTTGATCGCAGCCTTGATCAAGGACATGACCGCATCCAGCTCGAATTTGACGTAGTCAAGACATACGACCGTATCGCAGGAGATCCGATCGATTTGCTTGCGGATATCCTCTTGCCGTGATCTTGCGCTGACAGGTCGGCGCGCATTCCATCCCGCGAGCTCGATCCTGTCGCAGAACTCAAACGCCAGCTTTGATTTTCCCGCGCCGCCCTCGCCGCTGATAACGGTCCATGACACCTTTGCGGGATCGCCGACACAAAAATCCATCAGGTACGCCGTCTCCGCCTGCCTGCCGATCAGTCCGGTACTGCGCGCATTGTAGGAAAAACGGCGGCGGTACTTTTCCTCCTCGTCAAAAAACAGCTCATCCGTACAGCCGTCATCATCGGCATACTCCTCGTCGACATCCCGCAGGACGCCCATGACGATGGCAAAGACCTTTTCGGGCTTGCTTCTGATCTGCGCTTCGTCCATATTCTCCATCTGATTGCGCACGAGGAGAAAGCACAGGTCGTCGTTGATATTGTCGGTATTCTCCGCTGCGATCATATAGATCGGCAAATGCAGCTTTTTTGAAAGATAGATTTCATTCAGACAATACTCGGACGAGTTGGAATTCTCGCTGTACAAGAATAAGACCATCTTGCAGGATTTCAATGCCATCGTGATTTTTCCTGCCCAATCCTCATAGGGGATATCCCTCGGAGCGATCCAGCATCCGATACCCCTGCTCTCCAGATACTCGCAGATCAGATGCGCGATCTTTTCATCCTTGCTTGAGTGACTGATAAACACCTTTTTTTCCATAAGCTCCTCCTTATGCCGTGATCGGCTCATTTGCCGATACGGGGATGCGTCACGGGGCCGCAAAATAAGGTCATTACAATCATATCATACCCTTTTTTCGACTCTTGTCAACAGAATCCTTCACATCGTCGCCGGACCCTGTGGGATAAAAAAGGACGGCCCCCGCCGATACGCGTCCGCGTCGGTGAGGGTCGTCAATATATACCAAAAAGTTGTCATCAAAGCCAGCCAATGGTTTCATCTTCTGAGAACGGACTGCGCTTATCGCCCGTCCTTTACGGTCTGACCGGCAATCTCGATCTTCGATTTGCGGCGGTATTCCAACGGCGTCATGTGGTAGTAGTTTTTGAACGCCTTGGTAAACTTTGTCTGCTTGGAGTAGCCGACCATCTGAGAGATATCGCCGACCTTCATATCCGTCGTCGCCAGCTTTTTAGCCGCCCACTCCATGCGCACCTTTGTCTGGTACTCCTTGAAGCCGTATCCGTACACGCCGGTAAAATACTTCTTGACGGTCGTGTCGCTGACGCCGTATTTCTCGGCAAACATCACCGCCGTATATTTGGTCCCGAAATCCTCTGTGAGGCACCGATAGATATCCTCGGCGATCAATCGCTGCTTTTCCGCGCTTTTGCCGCGCTCTTCCGAGGACTGTGCCTTGAGATCCGTGCCGAGGTTGTGCCCGATCTCGATGGTGTGCGTGATGATCATGATCCCCTCCACACCCTCAAAGGCGTCCGCAAGCAGCTTGTCAAGCGTCTGCTCGGTGGTCTTGGAAAAGGAGAAGACATATCCGTCGCTGTCGAAGATATCCTCCTCGGGCAGGTACATTGCCTCGATCACCGCGCGCAGCATCTTGAATACCGTGCTCTCCTTGATCAGCGTATCGACCTGCATGGTGATCTCGACGCCGGTGAAATCCTCGGTCGTGAAGCGGAAGCTGCGATTATCGCCGACGGCGTAATCCATCATCGCCTGACCCGCGGTCAGCATAGCCTTGTTATCGTTGACAGTGTACTCGCATCGGCCCTGTCTGCATAACAGCGTCCGAAGATATCTTCCGCTGTCGCCTTTTCTGAAGCCGAGCTGCCACATATCCGGGATATCTCCGGAATGGATCTCGTAAAAAATGATCTGAATGCTGTCATACGGACGATAAGAGATGATCCGCCCCGTACCCTCGGGCAGGATCAGCTCCACACGCTTTTTCAGATCGTTCTTTAATATATCATCGTCTTTCATATGACTGATTTTTTCGTTTTTCACGCCGTCACCTCTGAAAAGGTAAAATTCATTTGCCGCATAATTACTATCGATTTTTTCAGATTCTACCACGATTCAAAACAGATATCTACCCTCTTTCAGAGATTTTGAACCTTTCAGAGCTATAATAGCGACCTTTTTTTATTTTTTTCTTCAGTCAAAGCAAAATCATCCGAAACAGGCATGGATCCCGGGAAATATTTATGCGTTTGCACCGGGAAAATGAGCCGGATTTTCGGCTGTCGCGTCCGCGCCGCGGAGAAATCCGATCGGCGCGGATCAGCCGCCGAACAGACGGAGGATCGCATCAATAGCCATTTCCTTTTTCCGTGGGTAAGACGGGACCTCCGGGCAGATCTCAGAAAGCTGCTTCCAGATCGACATCGCGTGCTCCAGCAGCGCTCTGTCCTTTTTCAGGCATCCGAGACAATAATATGAATACGCGAGGTCATCGTACCGATCGACGGTACCGGCGATACGCACGCTTTCTTCACACAGCTCGCGCGCTCTTTGATGAAACGTCAGCGCTTCAGAGCCCCTTCCCTGCTTTTCCAGAACACATCCCAGCTTACTGCAGCTGACAGCGACATCCCTTCTTGCCTGCGCGGTATTTGCCTCCTGCAGGAGTTTCTCTGCGATCTCAACGCCTTTTTCATAATATGTCTGCGCTTCGCAAAGCTCTTCCAGATTCTCGCAGATCCTGCCGTGGCTCTGATAACAGCTAAGCAGATCCCGACGCGCCGTCAGCGTTGCGGTTTCCCCGGCAAGCGCCTCACAGATATCCAGCTCCTCCAGATAATTCTGACGGGCTTCATGGAATTGACCGGTTATTTCCAAGGTCAATCCGCATTTATGACAGCTGACGGAATACTCACGTCGGTAATACGCCGTATCCGACTCAAGCATGACAGCCTTCTTGATATGATAGCTCTTCAAATAATACGACAGCGCCTCTTCATACTTTTCCTCATAAAAGGCGACGTCGCCCAAGTTGTCATAGGTTATCGCAAGATTGCACTTCTTTTCGGGAGTCCTCATCTGACGCGCGATGACGATATCGATTTTCAGCGCGTTCTGATAATACTTCCGGGCGTCGCTGCAGCTTCCCTGTGAAAGGGCAAAATCTCCGACCTTGTTATAGCAGCGGGACAGATCGCTCCCCATGTTCGGCGTGCCCGTTTCGCGCGCCGCCGCTCCGGCAAATTCAATGCCCTTTTCATAATACGACTTTGCGGCTCTCAGCTTGCCCTGCATACATGCCGCATCGCCGAGCTTCTGATAGCTGTGCGAAAGCATTCTCCGACAATGATAATCCCGATAGTCATGATAGGAACGCTCGGCGGTGAGCATAAAACGATAGCAGACGGCTTCCGCCTCTTCAAAAAGGCGCAGATCAGAATACGCGTCGCCCAGATCCAGCAGAGCGAGCATCAGCACATAGGCATGATCCGCATCCGGAGAATCGCGATACTGCCGTTCACGCACATCGACCGCCTTCAGCTGCCATTCGACTGCTTTATGATAATCCCGCTCTACGCCTTCACCGGTATTGTACATCGTGACGAGCTTGTCGATCGCATCCGCAAAGCCTGCCTCAGCCGCAGAGGTGATCAGCTCAACGGCACGTTTCTGATCGACCTCCACATCGATGCCGGACAGATACGCCAGACCGATATAATAGTTATGACGCGGATCGGAGTCGTTTCCTTTATCGGCAAACCGGCTGACGAGCGCCTGCAATCTCTCTGTCAGACACTCCGCATCCTTTGCGCCGACCGGCTCCGGGATACCCGTGTACATCTCGCAGAGCTTGCCGCGGTCGGTCGGGAGCATCTCGGCGGCAAGGATATCCTTGCCCATCTCCCGCGCCAGCGGATATTCGATCGTCAATATGTAATTGCTTTCGCTGATCAGATTCGGCGTGACCGCCAGCGCGAACAGCTCGCTTTTCTCCAGCGCCGCCCGGATCTCGTCATTGAAATCCTCGCCCGGGGTCAGGAACTCGTCGTACCAGATCGCGACGTCCCTGCACAGCGGATGGGCGTGGATCAAACGCATCAGCTCCTGCGCGTATTTCCTGTCCTTTTTGCGGTAGCTGAGGAATATATACGCATCAAACGCCGCGCGCACCTGCTTTGCCGACTCGTCGCCGACGATCACTGCCTCGAGGTACCTCGTCAGCTTTTCATCGTAGCTGATCGCGGTCGGATCGGCGTCATACTTGTTCAGGTATTGCAGGTCACCGAACCTCTGTACAAACAGCTCGTCGAGCCCCGTTTCCTGCATCAGCGGCAGAACGGGGATATGGTGCGCGATCGCGAACGGCACATCGATATCCATCGCGCGGCTCGGCGCCGTCAGCAGCTTGGTCGTGACCGGCACGACGAACAGCTGCATCCCGCCGACACGGAGCTCGAAATCCTCGACCTCATCCGGCAGTGTGTTCCCGCCCAGCCGGAAAACCGCGCAATTGTGCCTGTCCAGGATCTCCTTGACGATCGGCTCAAAATTCCGCTCGTAATCATCGGGGTGCGCGGTGAAATACACCCTCGGCTTTCCCTGAGGACTGCTCTCCCCTCTTGTCACATACCGAAAATCCTTCATGCTGTTCCTCCTGACAGATCGATGTCGTCCCGAAAACAGTACCGGCAGACTCACGCTGACTTTCCGCCGTTCGCTGATTACACAAGCTGCGTTGATTACACAAGTTACACTTATACTATATACCCGCTCTTCAGCGCGTGTCAACAGGCCGCCCGAACATCATACAAAAATCATCCGACAGTCGTTCTCCTTTCAAAAGCGGTCGGACGTCTTTGACCCATTGCACAAACGAAACGCTGAAACACCCCCTGTGTTTTGACAAGCGAGCCTTTTCTCTCTGCCCATCAGACAAAGCGAAAGCTGAAACACCCCTTCTTTTCTGGGATTTCCACGAACTTTTAAAACACCCGAAAGTCTTTTACAAACTCTGTTGAATTCACCGGGTTTTTTTGAGAAAATACAGATAGTCAGATAAGCGCTTTTAAGACAAGAAAAAAACAAGGAGATGTGCGTGATGCCATTAGTATTAAATAACGATTATTCATCAGATAATTCATTTGTCAGATTCTCCGATCTGTCCGAGCGGAAGGATAATAACAGGACTCCAAAGATTCTGACCATAGACAGCGAAGAAAGCTGTTACAGCGCCTACAGGCACAGGGCCGCTTAATGTATCCGCATTTCAGCCGATCTTGATTTTATCGACGATTCCGTATTTGAGGGCTTCACTCAACTCAGGCAGGTCCTGATATCGAGCCGCAGATTTTCGTAATCCTGCATCTTATCCTTGAGCTTACTAACATCCTTGACAAAGTCTTTCCGGAGTTTAAGCCGTTTTTCAAGGGCAGCTTCTCTGTAACCGCTTTGTACATCCTTGAAAACTATTCCTCTCCCGAAAGAATCGCCAACATGAACATCAAGTCATACGAGCTGCTCAAAAGCAGATCTAAAGGGAAATTTACAACTTCTGACTTCGCTCAGCTCAAACTTCTTGCTAAAAACACAGTCGGCAGCCCCTCTGCATTTTTACTTTCCGAAATGAATATCATTCTGGATATTTACTCTCAGATGGACGCCAAAGTTCAGGAGTTGGAAGAGCAGATCATCTCTCTTGTTAACGGCATGAATCCGCCTATGCTTTCCATTCCGGGTATAGGGCATATGTCCGCTGCGGTGATTCTCTCTGAATTCGGCGACTTCAACAATTTCAATAACGCTTCCAAACTTCTTTCTTTTGCCGGCTTAGAACCCGGTTATTACCAATCAGGTACCGCCGAGCATAGCGGCCGCATGGTCAAACACGGCTCCTCTCATTTGCGTTACACTTTGATGAATTGTTGTATCCCTTTGATTCGTTCAGATATTGTCTTTGCTGAATACTATGCTAAGAAACGCGCTGAAGGTAAGCCTTACCGTGTTGCCTTAACCCATGTGGTGAAAAAGCTTCTTCGCGTTATCTATGCTATTCAGACTAAAAATGTTCTTTACGATCCTACCCTGATCCGCTGATTCCTTATCTGTTCTTCTCTCGGCTGAAAAAGCTTCTTGTTTTCAGTCTATTTAAGTGCGTCATTTTTACTAACTAATTATTTTCTTTTTCCCTCTTGACTTTTAATAGTTAGTCACCTTACGGTATATCCCGTGTTGATCAGCGCTTTTTCCGCTTTCTTGAAATCTTCGAATTTGACGAGGATGTAATCGGTATTGTAGGTCGATACGGCAAATACGCCGATATTGTTCTGAGCAAGCACCGCCGTCAGCTTCGAGAGGATACCGATCAGCGAGAAGTCCAGCACGCCCTCGATCAGAAAGGATTTCCATCCGTCTTCCCTCTCGATGGTGTGAGCGGGCACATCATCGGTCGGGCAGACAAGGGATATCTCCTCTTCGGTCCTGGCAATAAAGTTGAATTCACGGCTCAGATCCAATCCATCAGCCGAATCGATTTTGCATACCGTCAGTTCGTATTCCAGTCTTTTCGGCTCCATGATTACCTCCTGATGAATCGGTCTTCCGATGCGGGAGATTCTGCGCTGACATAGCGCTCGACCGTCATGTGCAGGTCATACTTCTCACGCAAAGCGGCGATGGTCGCCATCATCGGGGATCTGTGATGGATATCAAGTGCCTCCTGACTCTCCCAGCTGTCGATCAGCAGGATGGTCTCGGAATCGTCAAGCGGCTGATAGTATTCATACCGCAGGTTGCCTTTTTCGGCACGGATCGCATCGACCGTACCGCTGTTTTGCATCTCTTCGGCAAAGCGCAGGGCGCTGCCGTTTTGCCCCGTATATCTCAGATTGATCGTAATAGCCATAAAAGCACCCGCTCCCGATCTTTCAAATCATAGCATGCTGTACTCGTGTAAATTCTGATTTATCTTCCTATATATCATACCAGACAACCGCAAAAAAGTCTATAAAAAAGCTCCGAGTTATTACACCCGGAGCCTTTGTCAATTCAAATCGTTGATCACTTCGCCGATGTCGGCGTTGACACAAATGGATCGGTCGATGATCTCATCGGGGCAGAAGCTCTCGCCGAGGTTGATGCAGATGTAGGATCGCTTCTTTGAGTGCAGCTTCATCGAGCGGACTTTCGCTGATGATCTCGGTCGTGCCTTTGCTGTGCGAGGATTTAACGGATTTGATTGTGCAGACGCTTCGCACCGTGTCATTGATGTGAGCTTCACACATCGAGCACATCATGCCGTCTATCCTTAATGTTGTTTTGACCATAGTACCCTCCGTCCTTATTTCGCTACCGTCAGCTTTGTGAGCGGTCTGCCGTTCGCGTATTGCTTTTGGTATATCTTTGTGCATTTCTTGAAGCGCTCAAATTGCTTTTGTGCTTTATCCGCGTCGCCGTAGACCTTCCAGCAGCCGACGCATTTTGCCCTTGCCGCCTTGTTCTCGATGAACCCCTTGACGTCCTCACACGGGTATCCGAGGAATAACCCGATCTCATGCGGGAACTCAGCGCTTTCCCTCAGCTTATGTATCAGCCGCACAACACATTGCTGACAGCTATCGGTACAGTATCCCTGCTGTGTGAGTAATTGACACACACCGTCATTGTGAAAATCCTTGTTCAGCTGTGACGGTCTGTAAACATAGATCAGCGCTTTTCCGTTCTTGAAGCGCAGCGGAAGAAGACGGATACCTTTCCCTCTCAGTGCCGTATTCCATTGGCGCAGAAAGCCGAGCACCTCCTCGCTGTCCCGATAGGAACAGGAAAAGAGATTCCCCGTTTTCAGCCCCGCCAGAGTCGGTGAGCAGTGCCTGACGATCATTTCTTCCGACATTTTCTTATCCCTCCAAAACAGTTTTGTTAACAGTTAGCCTCCGCTAACCAATATTCAAAAAACAAGCACCCGATCACCGGATGCTGTTTAAAACATCTATTATCGGTTACCCTGCGCTAACCGCATTATATCGCTTCTTAACGTCTTTGTCAAGATGAATTTCGGTTTTTAGTATAATGAATGTCTACAAAACCTTCCGCTTTCATATTTCCAAATGATAATAGGATATTCAACTACGACACGGCGATTTTGGATCTTCAGCAAAATATCGTAACCAGAAATTTCTACTGATATTTCGCACTCTGTGTGCCACAATACTAACGTAACGCGCAAGAAGCGCCGAGCGCCGAAGCCCTCGGATACCGGCGGTCCGGCGAGGCGCATCCGATGCCGTTACAATAAAGGCGCACAGAGCTTCGGGGCGGCAGGCATTCGCCGACCGTCATGAGGCGATGCCGCCGCAAAACTGTAAAGGAGATATACGAGATGGAAGCCGCTTCCGAGGTTGGCGTCAACCTCAAGCAGGGCTACAACGGCGATCTGACCTCTAAGCAGGCCGGCTCTATCGGCGGTCAGATGGTCAACGTCATGTGCCCTGTACGGCAAGCCGTTTACGACCGCGAAAAGGAGCATAACAGTTGGCACACCGGCACGATAATCTATACATACGCATTGGCGGTGTAGCGGTTCAAAAACTGCATCGATAAGCCGTTTCTTAATTGTGTTTCAATGATAAAGTGAATATGATGAAACGATAAAAAAGGAGGAGCAGTCGAAAAAACCGCTCCTCGTTTTAATCTTTCTGTTGTTTTCACCGAAACGCTAAATGATTGGTCATGTATTACATTGATTCTCTTTTATGATCTCTATTTCCTGCATAATCCTGTATATCCGTTCAAAAGCTCTTATAAACACTTCTATTTTGCTAAAAACAGCAATAAAAAAGCTTTCATATGTCGAATCATTACCTCATAGGTCGTTTGGTCAAATCTTCACACTTATTGTTCATGCCTATGAGCTTGTTCGAAACATAAGGTTATAGATCAATCAAGAATCAGTTGTCTGATTAATTCCGGCGTCAAAGAAACAGGAACTTCGTGACCATCTAGTATTTGGTTTGATAAATCATTTTTCTTTGTTTGCAGTTCTTGAATCTTCTCTTCAACAGAATCATCTGTAATCAATCTGTAGATCATAACTCTTTGTGTTTGTCCGATACGATATAATCTGTCTTCAGCCTGCTTTTCTGCAGCAGGATTCCACCAAGGATCGTAAAGGATCGCTGTATCTGCCGATGTAAGATTGATACCGGTACCTCCTGCTTTTAAACTGATCAAAAACACACCGCTATGGCTTCGTTCAAAATCATCTATGACAGATAATCGATCATGAGTTTTTCCATCAAGATAATAATAGTTCATATGCAGCGCAGCGATTGCTTTTTCGATAATTCTAAGCATACGTGTAAATCTGCTGAAAACGACTACTTTATGCGAACTATCATATAGAGATTGTAATAATTCAATCAGTAGATCCATTTTAGCAGATTCTTTGCAGCCCTCACTGATGGAATAATCAAGTAATTGCGGATGACAGCAGATCTCTTGTAAATACAACAACCCCTTTAACATAGTACTATTGCTTTTTATCTCATACTTATCCGGTTGTCTCGTGATTTCATAACGAATACTGTTCAGCGTTTTTTCATAAATACGTCGCTGGTTCTCTTCCATTTTGACAAAGACGGTCTGTTCTTGTTTTTCGGGCAAATCGCTCAGAACATCTGTTTTCAATCTGCGCAGTAAAAACGGAGCTGTCATAAGGCGAGTCACAAAAATATGGTTTGTACTATCACTGGAAGAATCTAAGCATTTTTCTAAAGAGCAACATAGTTTTATAAGTAAGGATGTTCAAGAAAAAATGGAATTTGGTACTAAAGTACATGAAATACTTGAATATATTGATT
>ONAS01000006.1 GCA_900315815.1 uncultured Eubacteriales bacterium | reverse complement strand
GTATGGCCCTCCTGCCAGAGGAACTCGGAGGTCCTCAGGAACGGACGGGTCGTCTTTTCCCAGCGAACGACGCTGCACCACTGGTTGTACAGCTTCGGCAGATCGCGGTAGGTGTTGATGATCTTGGCATAGTGCTCACAGAAGAGCGTCTCGGAGGTCGGACGAACGCACAGACGCTCGGTCAGCTGTTCGGAGCCGCCGATCGTGACCCACGCGCATTCGGGCGCAAAGCCCTCGACATGATCCTTTTCCTTCTGTAACAGGCTTTCGGGAATGAACATCGGCATATAGACGTTCTCGTGACCGGTCTCCTTGAAACGGCGGTCAAGATCCTTCTGGATGTTCTCCCAGATCGCGTAGCCGTAGGGACGGATCACCATACAGCCCTTGACGTTGCTGTAATCGATCAGCTCCGCCTTCTTGACGATATCGGTATACCATTTTGCAAAATCCTCGTCGCGGCCGGTAATCGCCTCGACCATTTTCTTGTTTTGAGCCATAATACCCTCCAAACAGGTTTAGTTGCTAATTTGCTTATCCTCTCAAATAAGCCTAATCAAAGGTATTATACTATTATTATACGGTTTTTGCAAGCCTTACTTTGCAAAAGAACCGTCCCCCGCCGCGGCAGGGAACGGTTTCAAACGATGTTTTGAGACGTCAGATCAGTTCAGCGACTGCCTTTTCGACCTCTTTCATATCGGCTGTCGGCTCAAAGCGTGCAGTGACATTCCCCTCGCGGTCGACCAGGAACTTGGTGAAATTCCACTTGATATCGGGGCTGTCCTTGTAGTTTCTGTCTGCTTTTCTCGCCATCGCCTTCATTGCGAGCGCGGCGACGCCCTTTCCGAAGCCCTCAAAGCCCTTCTGACTTTTCAGATAGGTGTACAGCGGCAGTTCATTTTCGCCGTTGACGTCGCTTTTCTTCATCTGCGGGAACTGCGTATTGTACCTGAGGGTGCAGAACTCATGGATCTCGTCATCGGTGCCGGACGTCTGACCGGCAAACTGATTGCAGGGGATATCGATCACCTCAAAGCCCTTTTCGTGATACTTCTCATACATTTTTTCGATCGGCTCATAATGCGGTGTAAAGCCGCAGCCCGTCGCGGTGTTGACGATCAGCATCACGCTGCCCTTGTAAGCCGCCAGCGGATAGGCGTTCCCTTTTCTGTCGTACAGTGTAAAATCATAAATGCTTGCCATCATCATCCCTCCATACTGTGAATTCTTCCGTTTTCGATCAATCTGAGATATCCGTATCCAGCGTCACATAAAAGGTATATCCGGGGTGAGCCTGCCGCAGCTGTTCGACGATCCTCTGATAATAGATCTTCCGGTCGGGGACGTCAAAGCTGATGATCAGGTCGAACACCACGGTTTTGGTCTTCTTGTCCAGATTGAAGCCGTGCATCTGCAGAACATGTTCATCCGCGGTGACCTCGTCACGGATCGCGCGGTACAGACCGTCAGTCTCCGGATCGTCGTGATCGACGGCATAGACAGAGATCCCCGTCAAAGCGACCTGATACTTTTCATAGATCTCCGCAGTGATGCGGCGCTCCAGCACATCCAGCTCGACCGCCGACAGCGTATGATCCACCTCGATATGCACCGAGCCGACCAGACTTTCCGGACCGTAGGCGTGCAGGATCAGGTCATACGCGCCCTTGACCTGCGGATAGGCACACAGCTCCGCCTTGATTTGCTTGGACAGCTCGCTGTCGATCCGCTCGCCGAGGATCTGAGAAACGGTGTCACGCAGCACCTCAAAGCCCGCCTTGATGATGAATACCGAAATGATCACGCCGAGGTACGCCTCCAACGACACGCCCCAGATCAGATAGATGACGGCGGCGACCAATACCGACGCGGAGATGATCGAATCCATCAGCGCGTCCTTGCCGGAGGCGATCAGCGAATCGGAATTCACCCTCCTGCCGGTACGCATGACGTATGTCCCGAGCAGCACCTTCACCAGCACCGCGACGCCGATGATGATCAGCGCGACAGCGGAATAGTCCGGCGTTTCCGGCTCGATGATCTTCTTGACGGATTCCACCATCGACGTCACGCCGGCGTACAGCACGATCACGGCGATGATCACCGCCGAAAGGTATTCGACCCTGCCGTAGCCCAAGGGATGCTTTTTATCCGACGGCTTCGTGCTGAGCTTGGCGCCGATGATCGTGATCACGGACGAAAGGGCGTCGGAAAGGTTATTGACCGCGTCCAGCACGACGGAGATCGAGTTGGAAAGCAAGCCGACGGCAGCCTTGAAGCCTGCCAGAAATACATTTGCCAGGATACCGATCACACTGGTCCTGACGATCACCTTTTGTCTGTCCATCTTATTTCTCCTCCCTCAACAGCTTGTATAACAGATCATACAGCATCACGGCGTCTTTTTCCTCCAGTCCGATGCAGGACCCGACCTTCAGCGGGATCTCACGCGCCTGTTCCCTGAGCGCTCTGCCGCTTTCGGTCAGCGACACCGTGACGATGCGCTCATCCTCGGCGGCGCGGGAGCGTGTCAGATACCCGGCGGATTCCAGCTTTTTGAGCAGCGGCGTCAGCGTCCCGTTGTCCAGATACAGCCTGCGTCCCAGCTCGCCCACCGGGATGCCGTCCCGCTCCCACAGCACCAGAAATACGATATACTGGGTGTAGGTGATCCCGAGCGTCCTCAGGTACGGCGTGTAGAGCGACACCACCTGACGCGCCGCGGCATACAGCGGAAAGCACAATTGGTTTTCCAGCTTCAGCGCTTCTTTTTCATTGAATTCTTCCATGCGTTTCACCTTCTGTGTTCCCTGCGGCGGCAAGGCTTTGATGATGATTCAATTATATTTGATAAAATATAATTTGTCAATATATAATTGGAAAAAAGATAAAAAATACCCGTTGCGCTCTATGCGGTTTTGATGTATAATACAGCATGAAAGGAGGCAGGGGCCGTATGGGCAAGGCATATCAGCATTTCAAAACCATCACGCGCCACCGTCATGAGGTCATCCGCAACTGCAGACGCGCGGGGATCCTGTGGCAGGGACTGCGGCATGATCTGTCAAAATACTCCCCTACCGAGTTCGGTCAGGGCGCCAGATACTGGCAGGGCACCCGAAGCCCCAACGACCGCGAGCGCGAGGTCAAGGGCTACTCCGACGCGTGGATGCACCACAAGGGCAGGAACAAGCACCATTTTGAATACTGGACGGACTATTCGCCGATCGACAAGATCGTCAGACCGGTCGAGATGCCCCTGCGCTATGTTGTCGAAATGTTCTGCGACCGCGTCGCCGCGTCCAAGATCTATATGGGTAAGGACTACACCGACCGCAGTCCGCTCGAGTATTTCCTGCGTGCCAAGCATCGCCGCGTCGACCGCATCCACCCCAAGACCTCCGACCTGATAGAAAGCATGCTGACCGTGCTTGCCGAACAGGGAGAGGACAAGGCGTTCGCCTATATCCGCGGACTGCTGAAGGATGCAAAGCGATCGTCATCCGTCAACAGCACTCCCCATGATCCCGAATAACCTTTAAGGAGAATCCGATATGAAAATCTTTACCTACACCATCAAATACCGCTACGGACTCGATATGCATTACGCGATCCAGCTTACGTCCGCCGCGTGGAAGGTCGAAAGCGACTGTACCGTTACAAAGGGCGACAAAACGGTTTCGCTGAAAAGCTCCGCGGGCATCCTGTCGCTGTGCGCCCGCTGCGGAGACACGGTCACGTTCACCATCAACGGACCTGACGAGGATACAGCGCTCGCGCTTATCGAAGAGGCTGTCGAGACCCCGCCCGACTATGATCAGAACGCGTTTTCCGATCAATGATCCCACAGGGTGATGCCGAATGACTCAGGAAATCAGTGATTTATCAAAAAAACAGCTGGAGATGGAGATCAACCGCGTCGCGCTGAAGATGAAGGAGCATTTCCACGGCGACTTGCCGAAGATCAAGCATTTTGTACGCGTCTACACGCTTGCGAAAACCATCGGCGAGCTGGAAAAGCTGCCCGAGGAGGAGCAGGAGAATCTCGAGCTTGCCGCGGTCGTGCATGATATCGACGGCGTCGAACGCATCCCCACGCTCAGGGAGATCCTCGATTCCTGCGGTGTGGAGCCGGATACGGCGATGCGCGTCTGTCAGATCGTCGAGAACAAGGACAACTACGAGCACATCGCAAGCCTCGATCACCAGATCTTTACCGAAGCGCTGATGATCGTCCGTTTCAAGGAAGAAAGCACCCCCGCCGACGAGATCGTCAGGATCGCCGAAAAGCGCTTCATCACCAATTACGGCAAGATTTTTCTCAAGCGCGCTTTTGATGTATGATACGAAAAAACCATATGCAAAGACCCTCTTTCGATGGATAAACCGCCGCAAGAGGGTCTTTTTTCTGTGTAGGAAAAATTCTGCACAATGTACAAGATCATTGATCGCCTATGTAAAAATGTTACAAAATTTTTACTTGAATTATGCGCGAAATTATACTATTATTAATTTGTATTGATAGTATCCGACAGGCTCGCAGTATGCCCATATCCCTTGCGGTGAGGATCGAGGATACTGATATGCTGATTCATACGAGTCAGGAATAATTAAAGGAGGAACTATTTATGAGCAAAAAAATCATTTCATTACTGCTGGTAGTGATGTTGGCGGCGTCTGTGATGACTGTCTCAGTTGTCAGCGGTAGTGCAGCAACAGGAGGCGCCACTTGGTACGTACGAGGAGACTTTAACGGTTGGAACGTAAGTGACGAATACAAAATGACCGATGAAGACGACGACGGCGTATTTGAGCTGAAAAACGTTACGATTACAAACCGTCAGGGATTCAAGGTCGCTGCTAACAAAGGATGGGAAGAGGCATATCCCAGCGGAAACTACATTGTCAACGATGGAGATGGTATCTATGACATCACCTTTAACACCTCCACAAACGAGGTCACGGCTACCAAGCAAGGCTCAGAGCCGACAGAAGACTACTACATCGTAGCCGGCGACAACGCCGACATTTTCGGCACAGTATGGGATGCCGCCAACGAAGATAACAAGATGATCGACGACGGCAACGGCTACAGCAAGACCTACACGGTTATGAAAGCGTATGACAAAGTCGAGTTCAAGGTCGTCAAGAACGGCAACTGGAACACATCATACGGCACCGCTTCCGGCGGAAACGCAAAATATACCATTACCGGTCAGGGCGATATCACCATCCATCTTGCTACATTCAGCGGCGTTACCGTCGCTTATGCAACCGGCGAGAATGTAAAAAAATATGTTGAGCCCTCATACACTGTTTATTTCAAGAATACAGACAGCTGGGACGACGTTAAGGTCTATTACTGGCATGATGGTCCCCAATGGCCCGGCAATGATACGACCTTTATCTGCAACGACAGCGACGGCTATGGCATTTATAAGGCAGAAGTTCCTGCAAGTGTCACAGGCATCATCTTCAATAATAACGACAAAGGCAAAAAGACCCCCGATATCTGTCAAGGCATCGCAGACGGTGTAATGTTTGCCGCTGATGGTAATGCTATTGCCAATCCCGCGTTTATCACCGGCCACACCATCAGCCTCAAGGACGAGATCGCGGTCAACTTCTATGCCAATATCAATGACGCCGATAACCTCACTGCCACCTACAGCTACGGCACCAACGGCTACTCGGTAGAAGCGGACGCGGTCATCACCGATACAACTGAAAATAACGCCAACAAAAAGATCACCTGCTTGGTCAATGCCCGTTCAATGACCGACGATATCAATCTGGTTGTCAAGTCCGGCAATGATCAGATTCTGACCGACAGCTACCAAATCTACAAGTACGCCGGCGATCTGGCGAACGCGGATGAGAAATACAAGGCGTTAATGTGCGCAATGCTGAACTACGGCGGCGCAGTTCAGGAATTCTTCGGCTACAATACCGACAACAAAGCCAGTTCCTATATCGCTCAAGTCGACAGCGATTGGATTGAAGCTGATTATGCTCCGACTCAAAAGCTGGAACTTGGAGATGAATACAACTCAACCGTCAGAAGTGCCGATATTGCCGAAAAGTTTACAAATATTGGACTGACCTATAACGGCGCGACCATGGTCACCACCGGCAAGACTGCTTTCCGTCTGTTCTTCAGCGGCAGTAACCATCCCAACGCGGTTTATACGCTGGATCCCACTGAGGATGGCACAGTTCTCGAATGGAAAAACAGCAAGACTGCTTCCCGCGGTAAGTATATCGAGATCAACGGTATCTCCGCAAAGAATATCTTCAAGGATTACAACATCACCTTCGGCAGCGGTGATAACGCTATCGAGTTCCGGTACAATGCAGCGGATTACTTCAACTTCGCTTTCGACAACGAGGATGTCAAGCTCCACGATCTGATGGTAGCTATGCTTATCTATTCTGGCGCAGCAAACGAACTCGACACAAACACGGAAAACTGATTGAAACAGAAACTGAATACGGAGGAAAACGATATGAAAAAAGAGCGCTACGAGCTGGCTGAGATCGAGCTGATCAGATTCTCTACCACCGATGTCCTGACCGGCTCAAAGGAAGATGACGACGAGACCCCGATGGGCGGCTTGATCAAGCTTCCTTTCATCGGCTGATTGATTGACACAGCGTACAGCCGTCGGCTTTTGCCGGCGGCTGTTATTCATTGGTAAGAAAAGATGCACCATTATTATTCTCTGAACGAATATTATCAACAAAAACACGGCAGAAAAGTCTACAAGCTGTCACTCAGCTCCGGGCTGAGCTGTCCGAACCGCGCCGGCGCCGGCGGCACCGGCGGCTGTATCTTCTGCAGCCGCGGAGGCTCCGGTGAATTTGCCGCCTCCCCCGTGCTGAGCATTTCCGATCAGCTCGCACAGGCAAAGGAGCGCGTGTGCGCCAAAGCGTGCGGCAGCGCCTATATCGCCTACTTCCAGCCCTTTTCCAACACCTACGGCGACGTCGGCTATCTCAGAAGGATCTTCTCGGAGGCGATCGCGCCCGACGACATTGTCGGACTGAGCGTCGCTACCCGTCCGGATTGCCTGCCGGACGAGGTGCTTGACCTGCTGTCTGCGCTCAACCGCGTCAAGCCGGTCACGGTGGAGCTCGGTCTGCAGACGATCCACCCCTCCACCGCCGCCTACATACGGCGCGGATATGACCTGAGCGTCTACGACGCGGCTGTCGCCGCCCTGCACGCGATCGGCGTCGAGGCGGTCACGCACATCATCCTCGGCTTGCCGGGAGAGACCGCTCAGATGATGCTGGATACCGTGCGTTACGCCGGAAGCGTTTCCGACGGCGTCAAGCTCCAGCTCCTGCACGTACTGCGCGACACCGATCTCGCCGACGATTACGCGGCGGGAAAATTCGAGGTGCTGAGCCTGGATGCGTACACCGACCTCCTCTGCCGCGCGATCGAGGTACTGCCCGCGCGTGTCGTGATCCATCGTCTGACCGGCGACGGCGATAAGCGCAGTCTGATCGCCCCTCTCTGGAGCGCCGACAAAAAGCGTGTCCTCAACCACATCAAAAAAGCCCTGGATGACAGAAGCGTCGTCCAGGGGAAGCATGCCGCGCCGTCCGAACGCCTCGTGTGAGCGATACGCGCCGGGCAAAAACATGATAAAGAAAAAGTCATCCTGCGTCCTTGACCGACACGGGATGACATTTTTTATTTGTTAGGAAAACAACAAAAACAATCGATATTGCCCGCCGATTTTTCAAGCAATCATCGGTGACGGCTATGCAAACGCGCGCAGTTCACGATTTTATGTGTGATTATTCTTCGCTCTGCTCGGGCTCTCCGGACGCGCGCTTTGCGATGACGTCCGTGTAGAGCTGTTCGACCGCGGCGACGAATACGTCCTTGCTGAACGCAAGCGATTTTCTGACGGACTCCTCCGCCATCCTCTGATGCAGAGCGCGGTCATCCAGGATCGTCAGGATATGCCGCACAAATCCGGCATTATCCGTGTAGGTGAAGCCGTTTTCTCCCTGCCCGATGATATCGATCAGACACTTGTCCTCGCGGCAGACCAGCGGAAGCGCGTTGGCAAGCGCCTCGACATAGGTCAGACCCTGCGTTTCAAAGGTCGAAGCGCAGACAAAGATATCGCCCAGCTGATAATAGCGGTAGACCTCTTCCTTCGGGATCATGCCGGTAAACCGCACGCTCTCGGAAAGTCCCAGCTTTTCTGCCTTTTCCTTCAGCTTATCGAGGTGCGGACCGCCGCCGACGATCAGCAGGCTGACCGCAGGGTCCTCCTTCAGCAGCGCGGGCATATAGTCGATCAGCTCGTCGATGTTCTTCTCCTTGCTGATCCGCGATACGCTGACCAGCACCTTTCCGTTGTCCTTCACGCCGAACGACTCAAGCAGTCTTGCCTTATCCCCGGCGCTTTTCGGATGCTCGGTCAGCTCGATACCGGTCGGGATGACCACGACGGGACATTTCACCTTGTAGATCTCGACCAGCTCGCGGATCTTATAGGACGGAACGATGAGGGTATCCGCCTTGTCATAGACGATGCGGTCGAAATTCTTGATGATGCCGCGCGCCAGCGACGCGTTGATCTTTTTCGACTTGAAGTATTCCTCGTAGTTGGTGTGAAAGGTCATCACATACGGGATGCCGCATTTTTTGATGACCTTCATCGCCAGCCATTTGGCAGAGAATTCCGTCTGGATGTGCGCGATATCGGGCTTCCACGCGGCAAGCTCATCGATCAGTTCATCCCATACCGCGACGCTGATGCGCGCCTCGGGATAGATCAGCGCGTCGTGAGAGGCGATGAAGTAATCGTCGCCCTCCTTATAGGACTTGCGGTCAAGCGAAAGCGACAGCACCTTGACCTCATGCCCGCGGTCTCTGAGTCCCTGCACCAGCAGGTTGACAGAATTCGACACGCCGTTGATTTGTTTATAGGAATCTGATGCAATGAGTATTTTCATGGAAATAACCTTTCATTTATTTTCAGGAGAGCTTCAGGTCGCCCTCCTTGACCCATCCGAGCTTTCTCAGCGGCAGGTTGATCAGCAGCGAAAGGACCGCCGGGAGAACGATACAGACCAGTACCAGACCGATCCAGTCCATCGCGGTCGGGGTGATCGCCGCAACGCCCTCAGGCGGTGTGAACCAGCCGGTCATCACGCCGATCGGGCCGCATAATCCGCAGGTACCCATACCGGAATTAACTGCCGCGCCGTTCATCTGAAGGCCGAACACACAGGTCGCGATCGGACCGGTGATCGCCGAAGCGACCGTAGGCGCGATCCAGACGCGCGGGTTCTTCATGATATTCGGCATCTGGAGCATCGAGGTACCCAGTCCCTGACTGACCAGTCCGCCCCAGCCGTTTTCCTTGAACGAGATCACCGCAAAGCCGACCATCTGGGCACAGCAGCCCGCTACCGCGGCGCCGCCCGCAAGACCGGTCAGTCCCAGCGCGGCACAGATCGCCGCGGAGGAGATCGGCAGGGTCAGGGCGATACCGACCAGCACGGAAACGGTGATACCCATCAGGAACGGCTGCAGATCCGTCGCGTATTTGATCAGTTCGCCGAACGCGTTCGCCGCGTCGCCGATGGGCTTTGCGATCAGCGCGGACAGTCCCACGCCGATGAGGATCGTCACCGCAGGGGTAACGAGGATATCGATCTTTGTTTCCTTGGAGACCGCTTTACCGAATTCCGCGGCGATGATCGCGATCACCAGTACCGCCAGCGGACCGCCGGCGCCTCCGATGCTGTTGGCCGCGTAACCGACTGTCGCCAGAGAGAACAGCACCATCGGATCTGCTTTCAGCGCGTAGCCGATCGCCACCGCCATCGCCACGCCGCAGACGTCCTTGGTATAGCCGCCGATCTGCGAAAACAGCTCGATCCCGGCAAGATTGCCGATCGTTCCGATGATCGTACCGATCAGCAGTGAGCAGAACAAGCCCTGTGCCATCGCGCCGAGTGCGTCGATGCCGTAGCGCTTGAAGCTGATTTCAATGTTTTTGCGTTTTAAGAATGCCTTTACTTTCGCCATTTGTATCACCTGATTCTCAGATTATTTTGCGAAAACTGCACTTGCAGTATACAAAAACAAATACCGTTTGTCAATCAGGTTGAAACAATGCCTATGTTTTGTACAACAGCAGTCGACAACGAGGACAAAAATTCAGCAAAAATGAGGGCTGTCACCGCGGACAGCCCCATGCTCAGTCGGCAGCGGCGGGTTCCCACGTCAGGTACGGCCCGTCCTTACCGTTATCGGTCTTCTCTCCCGACACAGCGGGATCATGATAGATCAGCCCTTCATACGCGCCGCTGCTGACATTCATCCGCAGGCCGCACGGAAAGTCATCGATCATATGGAACGCCATCAGATTGACAATATACAGATAGCCGTCGTAATAGCTTGCCCCGTAATTATGGCTTTTGACATAGGGGACGCTTTCTTCGGTTTTTGACGAAAAATCGTATTTTGCCATTTCCGGTACGGTCGGATTGTCGTACTCGGCAAAGCCGCAGTCATCGGAATAGGTCGTCGTTTCGTAATATGCCGCGCCATGATCGGTGTCGACGGTGTAGAACGCCGCCGCGCTTTTGCTGACATATTCGGCGTCGGAGCCGTCGGGCGACATACGCAAAAGCCTTCCCTGACCCTCTGCCGAGAAATCGAGGAAATACAGCTTGCCGCCGATCATCTCCATCCTGCCGCCGATATTGAAGAACGGGCTCATCGATTCGGAAGCCTGCTTCGGCGGAAGCGTCATCGCGTGCAGCAGCTGTTTCTCGCTGCCGTCCGGCTTGATCCTGTAAATACCGACGTCGCCGATATGCCGCTTCCCCGTTCCGCCGCCGGCGGCGTCATAGTAATAGCCGTCATCCAGATAATAGATCCAGCCGCCGTCGATCACGAAATCGAAGGCGTTGACGCCGCTCACCTCTTCGATCCTGCTTCCGTCAAGCGGGATCCTTGCGAGCTTTCCCTTGATATTCCATTGGTCGTTCATGTGATCCGCGACGGGGCGCAGCACAAAATAGAGATAGTTCCCGTCTGCCTGCAAGTGGAACGCGGCGGTCACCCACTTTGCGGTATTGCCGCGCAGATCGGTAAACGGACTGCTGTTGATGACCTCGGGAGCGACCCACTGACTCTCTTTCAGCGTCTGAGCGCCGCTGAATTCTAGCTTGATAAAGCTTTCTTCAAAGTCATAGCTCATCATGACCTGATAAACGGTACGGTTGTGCATCGCCGATCTGTACGGATCGACAACAGCGGGACTGCCGTCCTGGATACCGCCGCTGTTCCATACGATATCGGGGGCTTTATCGCCGTTGAGCTTGAACAGATACCGCGACGAGTAGTAGGAATCCGAGCCGTACTCAAACGCGCTGAGCGACGCGGGATCCGCGCCTCCGCCCGACAGCATCGGCATGATGAAGAGGAAGAACACCGCCGTCAGAACAGCCGCGGCGCCTGCGATGACGCCGATGATAAGGAATAGCCTCTTCCGGCTGTTCTTTTTGACGCCGGCTTGTTTGTCATGTTCACATAAGTCTGTCATAGCCTGCCTCCCGATCCGTTATTGTGAGGAAGGCGCGTTTGCGGTCGCGATCACCGCGACGCCTGTTCCCGCGGCATTTTCGATCAGCACATCGCCGATTCTGACGGGTGCGCTCACGCACGCGGCGTTGATATCCGCCATCACCTCTGCGATTTTTCCCTTCGGGATATCCTGCGCAGTCTTGCAGGAGACGCGTTCCTTTTCCCCGCCGACCACCTTCACGGTAGAGGTCACGATCCGCGTCGGATTCGTCACCTCTTTTTCGGCATAGGCTTTTCCGCGCGGACAGGTATAGCCGCTGACGGACACGACCCTCCCGCCGTCCGTCTGTACTGTCATCTGACAGCCCATCGGACAGCCGATACAAATCAACTCTCTTGTTTCCATGTTATCCTCCGTCAATCCTGCTCGATCCGCAGGGTGATCGTTTTCAGATCGGGATACCGCGCCAGCTGTTGCTTCTGCAGAACGATCTGCTCCATCTCGCCCGGCGCGATGATGCGCTTCTTTTTATGCTGGACGCGCTCGTCGTCAAAGTACACGCTGACAAAGGCGTCCTTATAAACGCTGCCGACGCGGAACCGTACGGTCAGCAGATCATCCATGCGTTCGGGATCCACGGTCGACGGCACGGTATAGCGCACGCCGCTCTCGGCGCGCAGTACGATCGTTTTTCCGCTCTCCCCCGCGATCTCGCCGCGCACATACCTCGCGGCAGTCTCGCCTGCTTTCTTCGCTTCCTCGGAAACATAGTCCACCAGATCATGCACATGCAGGACGTTGCCGCAGGCAAAGATTCCGGGGATCGCGGTCTCCAGGCTCTCGTTGACCACGGGGCCGCCCGTCACAGGCGACAGCTCCACGCCCGCCGACTGACTCAGCTCGTTCTCGGGGATCAGTCCGCAGGACAGCAGTAGGGTATCGCAGGTATAACGCTCCTCGGTACCGGGGATCGGCTTGCGGCTGTCGTCCACCTGAGCGATCGTCACCGCCGTGATATGCTCCTTGCCCTCGATATCCACCACCGTATGGCTGAGCAGCAGCGGGATGCCGAAGTCGTCCAGGCACTGGACGATATTGCGCTTCAGACCGCCGGAATAGGGCATCAGCTCGGCAACCAGCTTCACCTTTGCGCCCTCGAGGGTCATGCGGCGCGCCATGATTAGACCGATATCGCCCGAGCCGAGGATCACGACCTCCTTGCCGGGCATATAGCCCTCGATATTCACCAGCCGCTGTGCCGTACCCGCGGAAAAGATCCCTGCGGGACGGAAGCCCGGGATATTCAGTGCCCCGCGGGGACGCTCACGGCAGCCCATCGCGAGGATGACTGCCTTCGCCTGTATCAAAAACATGCCGTCCTCGCGGTTCATCGCAGTCACGACACGCTCGGGAGAGATATCCATGACCATGGTGTTCAGCTTATAGGGGATCTTCAGATCGATCGCCTGACGGATAAAGCGGTCGGCGTACTCGGGACCTGTCAGTTCTTCCTTGAAGGTATGCAGCCCGAAGCCGTTGTGGATGCACTGATTGAGGATGCCGCCCAGCTCGCTGTCGCGCTCCAGGATCAGCACGCTGTCACACCCGCTGTTTTTCGCCGCGACCGCCGCGGCAAGGCCCGCGGGACCGCCGCCGACGATCACGATATCATAATTCCTCATACCTTGTCACCGTCCTTTGTCCGACCGATCACGATTGCGGAATCGCCGCCGCATTTGGTGACCTCTTCCATAGAGATCCCCAGCTCGCGCACGAGGATATCCATCACCCTCGGACTGCAGAAGCCGCCCTGACATCTGCCCATACCGGCGCGCACACGCCGTTTGACGCCGTCGAGCGAGCGGGCGCCCATCGGACGGCGGATCGCGTCGAGGATCTCGCCCTCCGTGACCGACTCACACCGGCAGATGATCGTGCCGTAGGCAGGCTCTCTGCGGATCAGCTCGTTGCGCTCCTCAAGACTCAGCTTTGAGGGGTCGAGGATATCCCTGCGTGCAGCGGCAAAAACGTCTTTTTGATTCAGCGCCAGCTTTTCACTGATCAGCTGTGCGATATATTCGCCGATAGCGGGACTCGCCGAAAGACCCGGCGACTGGATGCCCGCGCAGTTATAGAAGCCCTGTGCGTCCTGTGCCTCACCGAGGATGAACTCGCCGCGCTCCTCGCGCGCTCTGAGCCCCGCGAATGAGGTGATCACCTGACGCGTCGGCAGATTTTTGATGCTGACGGCGGACTTCTCCGTCACCATGGCGATCGCCTCGGCGGTCACAGCGGTGCATTCCTTGTCCTCGATATCGAACGCGGTCGGACCGACGATGGTATTGCCGTGGACGGTCGGCGTCACGAGAACGCCCTTTCCGAGCTTTGTAGGAAGCTGGAACACCGTGTGCCGCACATAGCCCTGCGCGGCACGGTCAAGCAGGATATAATCCCCGCGTCGGGGGACGATCCGGATCTTTCGTTCGCTGACCATGTTGTTCAGCTCGTCCGCGTAGACCCCCGCGGCATTGACGACGGTCTTTGTCAGATATTCGCCGTCCGCCGTCGTGATCCTCCATCCGCCGTCCGCTCTTTCGATTGTTTTGACAGCGCTGTTCATCTTGAATGCGACGCCGTTGACGCACGCGTTTTCCGCGAGCGCGATCGTCAGCTTGAACGGACAGATGATCCCCGCCGTCGGCGCGTACAGCGCCGCGATCACACCGTCGGCGATATGCGGCTCCATTTGAAGCAGCTCGTCACGGTACACGATCCGCAGTCCGGGCACGCCGTTCTTCTCACCGCGCTCCTTCAGCATCTCCAGCTCAGCGAGCTGGCTCTCGTCGGTACAGACGGTGAGCGAGCCGATCCGCTTGAACGGGATATCCAGATCACGGCAAAGCGCGTCCATCATGGCGTTGCCGCGGACGTTGAATTTTGCCTTCAGCGTACCGTTTTTCGCGTCATAGCCGGAGTGGATGATCGCGCTGTTCGCCTTTGACGTCCCCGTGCAGACATCCTCGTTCTTCTCCAGCACAAGGACACGCGCGTCATATTTACTTAACTCGCGGGCGACCGCGCATCCGATCACGCCCGCGCCGATAATGATCACATCATACATGGTTGTCTCCTGCACCTTACTTTGCCCATCCCATCGTGGCACGGATGGCTTTGTTCCATCCGTCCAGCTCTTCTTTGCGTTTGCCGTCATCCATATCGGGCAGAAATTCCCGATCCAGACTCCAGTAGCGCTTCACGTCGTCCTTGTCCTGCCAGAAGCCGACCGCCAGACCCGCAAGATACGCCGCGCCCATCGCGGTGGTCTCGACGCACTCGGGACGATGCACCGGGGCGTTCATGATATCCGCCTGAAACTGCATGAGGAAGTTGTTCATGCTGGCGCCGCCGTCCACTTTCAGCGCGCTCAGACGGATGCCGGAATCCAGCTCCATCGCGTGGAGCACGTCGTTTGTCTGGAACGCGAGCGACTCCAGCGTCGCGCGGATGAGGTGGTATTTATTTACGCCGCGCGTCAGACCGACGATCGCGCCTCTCGCGTAGGGATCCCAGTAAGGCGCGCCCAGTCCGGTGAACGCGGGCACCACATAACAGCCCGCGGTATCGCTGACGCGGGTCGCGAAGTATTCGGAATCGGGAGAGCCGTCGATCAGCTTGAGCTCATCCCTGAGCCACTGGATCGCCGCGCCCGCCACATAGACGGAGCCCTCCAGCGCATAATTGACCTTTCCGTCAAGTCCCCACGCGATCGTGGTCAGCAGGCCGTTTTCGGAAAAGACAGGCTTCTCGCCGGTGTTCATCAGCATGAAGCAGCCGGTTCCATAGGTATTCTTTGCCTCGCCCTGAGAAAAACAGGTCTGTCCGAACAGCGCCGCCTGCTGGTCGCCCGCCGCTCCCGCGATCGGGATCGCGCCGCCGAAGAACTCGGGATCGGACGCGCCGTAGATACAGCTCGAGGGCTTTACCTCGGGGAGCATGGACGCGGGGATCTGAAGCTCCCGCAGGATGTCCACGTCCCATGTCAGGGTGTTGATATTGAACAGCATCGTACGCGACGCGTTAGAGTAATCCGTCACATGGATCCTGCCCTTTGACAGCTTGAACATCAGCCATGTATCGACCGTGCCGAACAGCAGCTCTCCTCTTTCGGCGCGTTCTCTCGCGCCCTCGACATTCTCAAGGATCCAGCGCACCTTGGTGCCGGAGAAATACGGGTCGATGACCAGCCCCGTCTTGTGCTTGAAGCTCTCTGTCAGCTCCTTCTCCTTGAGGGTGTCGCAGTAGTCGGCGGTGCGTCTGCACTGCCAGACGATCGCGTGCGATATCGGCTGACCGGTCGCCTTGTCCCACACGACAGTGGTCTCACGCTGGTTGGTGATGCCGATGGAGGCTATCTCGTCAAAGCTCGCGCCGATCTTCCGCATCGCCTCACGCGCGACGGAAAGCTGGCTCTGCCAGATCTCGTTGGCGTCATGCTCCACCCATCCCGGCTGCGGGAAATACTGGGTGAATTCCTTCTGCGCCATACTGCAGATCCTGCCGTGGACGTCAAAGAGGATACAGCGGTTGCTGGTGGTGCCGGAGTCCAGCGCCATGACATATTTTTTCATAAAAAGCCTCCTTTATTCTGCCGAAGCTGATAGTTTTATTATACAATAATCCGGCGTGTTATTTCAATGTGAATAAGCGATAAATATCCGTCCCCGTTTTTGTATCATAAGCCGTTTTCGGCTCGGGGACCGCCCTTCGTTTGGGCTTTCCGTGCTCATTTCCGCCTCAGATTCGTATCGATGTATTCCATGTACGGCTTGCGGTAGTACACGCTCTCGGGGTGTTCCCTGTACCAGAGGTATTCCTCCCTCAGACCCTTCTCCAACGGCACGGTATCCGGCATGAGCGCGCTCTGCTTTGATACGTCCAGCTCGTACTCATAGTCATGAAAACAGAAGTAATCCCGCTGAGGCACCGACTTGTCCACGCTGACGAATCGGGGCGTTTTGCCCGCGATGCGGCAGCACAGCTCTGCCCATTCCTTCACCGTCACGGTCTCCCTGTTTCCGACGTTGAACACGCGGTTTTCGGGGTGTTCTGTCAGCAGGATCTCCATGAAGCGGCACAGGTCGGACACGTTGAAGAACTGCAGCTTCATCGAGCCGTCCCCCGGAAGGAAGAACGGTCTGTCCTTTGCCGCGCAGTCAAACGGGAACGCCTCGCGGTAGAGGTTCTCATATATGCCGTAAAAGTACGGCGGGCGCAGGATATAGGCGTTCTCCGCCCGCTCGCGCAGGACCTTCTCCGCCTCCAGCTTGTTCTCACCGTAAGCGCCCCATATCGCGTTCCTGCCGCAGGGCATCTCCTCCGAAAACGGCTGAGGATCCGTTTCGGGATACACCGCGCTGGAGCTGATAAAAATGTAATCGTCAAAGGTGACGTCCGCGTCGAGCAGTCCGCGGATATGCTCCGCGGTATAGGCGGTGATGTCCAGCACCGCGTCAAAATGCGCCCCGCGCAGGATATCTCCCGGCTGTGTCCTGTCGGCCTTGATGAGCCTGACGCCGCTCACCTGCTCCCGACTGCCGCGGTTGAGGACGAACAACTCGTCGCCCCTTCTGACAAAATGCTCCGCCGTATATTTGCTGACAAAGGTCGTGCCGCCTGTTACCAGAATCTTCATCGTGAACCTCCCGTGATCAATCCTTTTCGTAGATCACCAGCGTCATCTCATCGCTGATGACCTGCGCGATCCCTCTCTGCTCATAGCCCATCGATTCATATAAACGGCAGTTGCCCTCCTCCTGCAGGATCGTGACCAGCTGCCAGTTGTGAGCGCCGTGGATCCGCTCCGCCTCCGCGATGGCTTTTTGCGCATACCCGCGGCGGCGATACCCGGGCAGGATGAACAGCGGCGATATCCTCTTGCGGCTTTCGCCGTCCCGCTTATCGACGACACGGATCACGCCGACCTTCTCCTCCCCCGACAGGATGAAATAATAGGTCGAGCCCTCCTGCCGATAGCGCCGCAGGATATCCGTATAGGTCTCGTTGGCGGGGCTTGTGTCGTCATCGTGATACTTTTCCAGCAGTTCTGCGAACGCCTCCGCCTGCATGGACAAGACCTGATACAGGTCAGCCTGTTCGACCTGCGCTAAGCAGACGCCGCAGCGTGACGCACAGCGCTCTCTGCCCCACCAGTCGGGGATCAGCTCTCTGAGCGTCACAGTCGAGCGGCTTGTGTAATCCGACATGATCTCCATGTTCTCATTCCGCTCGTCGAGCTGCATGAAGAATTCACGGCACGCGCCGCAGGGCATACCGCTCCCCTCACCGTAGGGCGCTCTGTCGCGGAAGGCGATCAGCCGCTTCACCGCTGTCTGACCGCTGTGCAGGTACATATTCAAAGCGGCGACCCGCTCGGCGCACAGATCCATCACGCCGCAGCAGCTCTCGATACAGAACCCGGTATAGATCTCGCCGTTTTCGGCTTCCATCGCGCATACGACATGGTGCGCCGTGATAAAGGGCGATACCTCCGCGGGGTGATACTCCGTCCGTGCTTTTTCGTATAACCGTTCCCAGATATCCGTCATCATGCGCCCTCTCTTGAAATAAAATGCATTACCCCGGTCTCACGGCTGAAATCCGCCGTTTTGAAGAATTCCGGGTAAACGGTGATCCCGTCGCTGTGCTTCATATCGATCCATTCCAGATACTCGCCCTTGGGACCGTGATCCGTCAGATGCCCGTTAGGGATCCGCAGGAGCTGTTCATTCTCTTTGACCGTGAAGAAAACAGAGACCTCATGGTAGGGCACGCCGTCGCTGTCGGTAAAGAAATTCTCATGGATGCAGGCAAGGCGGCCGATCTCACAGTCGACGCCTGTTTCCTCCTTCAGCTCCCGTATCACGGCGGCTGTCAGCTCCTCGCCGAAGTTCACCCTACCGCCTACGGAATAGTAATACTCCCGCCGATCGAGCGGATTGCGCGCCATCAGCATCCGGTCGCCGTTTGTGATGATCACGCCGACGCGGTAATTGAATCTGCCTTCTTCCGTTTGAAAGGTACAATCCATCTTAGTCCTCCTCCAGCCATTGGATGAACGCGGTCTTGTCGGTACAGTTGAAGCCCGCGTTCTCATAAAATCGCAGTGTTGCGTTGTCCTTTGCTCCCGTGAGGAGCATCATCTTATAGCAGTTTTCCGCCCTTGCGATCTCCCGCGCACAGGCAAGGCACGCTGACGCATAACCCTTGCCGCGGTGATCGGCGTGTGTCACGACGTTCTCGACAAACGCATAGGGACGGACATTCCGCGTCAGGTTCGGGATGATCACGCACACGCAGGACGATACCAGCCTGCCGTCCAGCTCATACACGATGATGTGATGATCGCTGTCCGCGCAGATCCTCTCCCATGTTTGCCGCAGATGCGCGGTATCGGGCGGCACGCCGTCCTCGTGCAGATGCAGGTACAGCTCCAGCAGGTCATTCAGTTCATTCGGTCTGATTTCTCTGATCATCCTCTCACCTCTTTGCTCTTTCCTTTTTCAGTATAACACACAAGCCGCTCCCTCACAAGACAGATAAAAAGAAAATCCGCGGGTTTCCCCGCGGACGTTACAGCTCCAGCCGATAGACATAGTCATCCATATAAAATCCGTGTCCGATATCGTTCTTCTCCGAACGGATACAGACGAAGCCGAGCTTTTCATAGATATATTTCGTGGCGTTATCCTTGTTGACGTTCAGCTCGATCGCATACAGCCCGCGCTTTTTCGCCTCTTCTCCGATAAAGCGGATCATCTCACGCGCAAAGCCCCTGCCGCGCATATCCGCGCGCAGGTAAAATTTGCTCAGATACATCGCGTCGTCGTGTGGATAAAAGCAGAAGAAGCCGATATCCTCATCCGCCAATCGGACAAAAAAATACCGTTTCCCTTCGTCCAGCTGTCCGGCGATCGACCGCGCCGACTGGAACATCTCGATCATGTAGTCGTTCTGCTCCGCCCCCAGAAGCGGATCGTAGTATTCCTTCACGATCCCTGACGCAAGCGCGGACATCCTTTCGATCCCCGCGGTATCCCCCGCAGCCAATTCCTGAAACCGCAATTCCATTTTCATCACCTTCCGGGGGCTATCATACCACAAAAATCCGCGTTTGTCCATATGGACACCACAGCCCGAATCTGGTATAATGACAGAAAAAGCGGAGGTGCGTTATGGATTACAGAAAATTCGGCGAACAATACTACATCAGACTGGATAAGGGCGACGAGATCCTCTCCTCTCTCGTCATGCTCTGTGAGCAGGAGAGCATCGGGACCGCCCGCATTCAGGGCATCGGCGGCTGTTCAAACGCCGTGGTCGGGGTATTCGACCCCGAAAAGAAGGACTATGACCGCGAGGAAGTCACCGCCATGCTCGAGCTGATCTCGCTCGACGGCAACGTCACCGTCTTTGAGGGCAGGCCGTACATCCACGCGCATGCCTCCTTTGCCTATCGCGGCGCAGACGGAAGACCCGCCGTCCTTTGCGGGCATCTGCTGGAGGCGATCATCGGTCTGACGGGCGAGCTTGTGCTCACACCCGCTGAGGGAAGCATCGGCCGCAAATATATCGACGCGCTCGGCATCCGCGTCTGGGACTTTTCCTGAACCGGGGGACGGTCATGAAGAACCCCTTTAAAAGGCTCCGCTCCGAAAAGGCCTCTGTACAGGCGCCGCAGGACGCTCCAGAGCGCCCCGCACAGGAAGAGCAGAAGCCGATCGGAGACAACCTTGACAGCACTCCGCCTCTCACAGACAGCTTCACGGAGTGGTGCCGTACCCGCACACGAGGCGGGGTCGAGAGGCGGGAGCGTACCGACATCTTCGAGGCGTACAGCGTATTCGGCGTCGAAGAAGGCCGCCTTACCTGTCGGTATTATCACCGTTATCCGGAGCATGAGCGCTCCTTCAGGCTTTCCTATTCCCGCGCGCTCGGCTTTGACGACTTCAACCGCCGTCTGCTGACGGAGCTTGACAAGGGCGGCGTCATCTTGTCCGAGTATCACGTATGTATACAAAAGGCCGCGTCGCTCACCCGTCCGGAGGCAGGATGCAACGACCCCTTTACGGAATTTACCGACGAAGAGCGCGCTGCTCTGCACGCCTTCTGCGATTCGCTTGACACCCTCAAGGATCAGTCCTATCTCCACGGCGAGGGCGTCCTGTGCTGTGAATGTGAAAGCGTCGTCGGCGGAGAAAGACTGACGCTCCGCTTCCGCAAGCTGCTGCCGTATGACGCGCTCTCAGCCGAGATCCCCGGCGTCTGCAAGGAAGCCGTCGGCGGCTATGACATCACCGATATGTGGGTCATGAGCGTCTTTAACCGTCTCAATGAACGGTGCCGCTCCTGCAAGGTCACGCGGCTCACCTCACAGTGGAACATCGAGAAGGAAACTGTCTGGCTCATGACAGCCACCGGCTTCCCCGGGGTCGGCGGGACCGTTCTGATCGCCGTCGCGCCCACCGCCGATTTCCGGCGTTTCAGGTTCTTCTCCCTTGATTTTTCCAACAAATAACACACAGGAGGCTCCATTATGATAACCATCGGCTGTCATCTGAGCGTGACGAACGGCTATGAGGCGATGGGTAAGACCATGCTCGGCTTCGGCGGAAATACCTTCGCCTACTTCACCCGCAATCCGCGGGGCGGCAGGAGCAGGGACATCGTCCCCGAGGACGCCGCGGCGCTGAACGCTCTGCTCAGAGAGCATCACTTCGGGCCGACGGTCGCCCACGGCAGCTACACCTTGAACCTCTGCGCCTCCAACGAAACCACCCGCGCGAACGGTATGGATATGCTGGCAAAGGATATCCGTCGGATGCAGTACTTTCCCGACAGCTACTACAACTTCCACCCCGGCGCGCACACGGGTCAGGGCACAGAAAGAGGCGTCGAGCTGATCGCAGACGCGCTGAACAGCGTGCTGTTTCCCGAAATGCAGACCGTCGTCCTGCTGGAGACCATGGCGGGCAAGGGCACGGAAATAGGCAGGAGCTTTGAGGAGCTGCGCGCGATCATCGACCGCGTCACCCTCAGCGAAAAGCTCGGCGTCTGCTTCGACACCTGCCACGTCTGGGACGCGGGATACGACATCGTCGGCGACCTTGACGGCGTTCTGTCGCGATTTGACGCGATCATCGGGCTGGACCGCCTGTACGCCGTCCACTTCAACGACAGCAAGAATCCCTGCGGCTCTCACAAGGACCGCCACGAAAAGCTCGGTCAGGGCTTCCTCGGCACGGACGCGATGAAGCGCATCGCACTCCACCCCGCCCTGCAGAACAAGCCGTTCATCCTTGAAACGCCGAATGACGACCAAGGCTATATCGACGAGATCCGCACCGTCCTCAGCTGGATGGAATAACCATAGACCGCAAAGGCAGCTCACACGGGCTGCCTTTTTTTATGCGCGGATATTGACAAGATGCGCGATCGACGGGATCGTCTGCTTCTGCAGAACGGTCGTCGGACTCAGCAGTGCGCCTGTCGCCATGAACAGGATATTGCGATACCGCCCCGCACACATATTCCGCAGGATGTGTCCGCACAGCACGGACGCACAGCATCCGCAGCCCGAGCCTCCGGCATGGACGTCCTGCTTGTTATCGAAGATCATCACGCCGCAGTCCTTGTGCTTCGGCATCAGGTCGATCCCCTTCTCCAACAGCAGATCGTACAGGAGCCGGCTCCCGACCCGCCCCAGATCGCCGGTGAATATCGCGTCGTAATCATACACATCCGAATTGGTCGCGCAGAAGTAACGGTATATGGTGTCCGCCGCGGCAGGTGTTGATGGTATACTGGGAACACAGCCGACAGGACTCGAGCGCAGAAGCAGCATTTTCCCGTTTTTGGCTGTACACTCATACTTATTACCCAAAAAGAAAGGAACATCCCTATGTCAATGCTCAGAATAACCGTTAACGCCAAAACCCTCTTCCCCATCGAACATCTTAAAAAGCACCTCCGCGAGGCGTTCCGCATCTCCGATGTCCTCGGCTCTGCCATTATTACACGAGACAGCCGTCCCGCATACGCCGTCATCCCTCTCACCGCCGATCTTGAACGGATCCGCGCCGCCGAGGGTACTCTCTCCTACACCACCGATCCGTAAAATCAAACCCTTTCACACAACAGCAGACTCGCCTCAGCCCGCAGGAATAGTCAGTTAATAATTGACAAGACTAATAGAAGAATCCATTTTGAGGTGAGAAATTGAATCCGCAATCAAAGAACGAGCACGCGCCGGCTCCCGATCCGACAGCTTTCATTCCCGATCGAGAACCGACCGTCCCCTATCAGCTGACGGTCAGCGACACGCGGGTCAGGCTGATATTCAAAGGAACCGACACATTGAACACAAGGCTCGCAGACGTATTCAACGCAATGACGAGCTGATACGGAGGCAGCGATGTCTTATTACAGAACGGCAGAGCAGTCCCCGCGGGTCATCAGGACCTACCGGGCGGCTCTTTACATTCGCCTCTCGAAAGAGGACGGCGACAAAACCGAATCCGACTCCGTCGTCAACCAGAAGCGTCTGCTGACGGGCTTTGTCGACCGCCAGCCCGACATCGACGTCCACGACTGCTATATCGACGACGGCTGCTCGGGAGCGACCTTCAATCGTCCCGATTTCCTGCGCATGATGGCGGACGTCTACGCGGGCAGGGTCAACTGCGTCATCGTCAAGGACAGCTCGCGCTTCGGCAGAAACGCCAGCGAAAGCGGCCGCTACATCGGCGAGATCTTCCCGAAGCTGCAGGTGCGCTATATCGCCGTCAATGACGCCATCGACTCCGGCAGAAGTCAGGGTGCCGCGATCGACTTTCTCAACAACAGCATGCGCGGCATGATCAACGAATACTACGTCGCCGCCAACTCCGAGAGCATCCGCTCTACGCTGGATATGGAACGCCGCAAGGGCGATTTCATCGGCTCCTTTGCCAAGTACGGCTACAAAAAAGACCCCGCCGACCGCCACAAGCTGGTGATCGACGAGGAAGCCGCCGCGATCGTCCGCCTGATTTATCGGATGTATCTCTCCGGCACGGGCATTCGCGCGATCGTGCGTCATCTCAACGACAGCGCCGTCGTCAATCCCTCGACCTACAAGCGTCAGCAGGGGATGAATTTCAAATCGCGCAGTATCGGCGGCTCCGCCCTGTGGAGTGACAAAACCGTCCGCCGCACCCTGCGCGACGAGATGTACATCGGCAACATGGTACAGGGCAAATTCCGCAAGATCAGCTACAAGGACAAGGCGATCCGCGCCTGCAGCGAGGACGACTGGATCCGGGTATGCGGCACGCATGAGCCGATCATCAGCGCCGAAGACTTTGCCCGCGTTCAGCGCATGCTCGACCGCCGCGCAAAGGCCTCCCCCGTCACGGGTGAAGTGGACCTGTTCTCAGGACTGCTGCGCTGTGCCGACTGCGGACACGCCCTGATCAAAAAGACCAGCCATAATCCCGACAAGACCTATGTCTACTACCGCTGCTCCACCTACAACAAATGCAAGGGCGCCTGCACCGCCCATACGCTTCGCTATGAGCGGCTGTATCAATGCGTGCTGGGCTGTATCCAGCGGATGGTTGATATTGCGGTCAACGCCGACGAGGTGATGAAACAGCTGAAAGAAAAACAGACCGCCGACACAAACGGCAGTCTGAAAATACAACTGGAAAAGCAAAAGGCGGAGCTGAACAGGGTCATGCAGCGGATGGCGGATCTCTACCCCGACTTCAAGGACGGCGTCATCAACGCCGAGCAGTACCGCATGAACAAGGAAAAGTACGAGCAGGAGCAAAAGCGCCTGCAGGCGAGCATCGCAAAGCTGAACGCGTCCCTCGGCAGCGGCGAACTGTCCGATCGGACAAACGACTTTGTCGAGCACTTCAAGCGCCACGGCAGCATCGATCGCCTCACCCGCCCGCTCCTGACGGAGCTGATCGATCAGATCACCGTCTGTGCCGACGGCACCCTCGACATCACCTTCAACTTCTGTGATGCGTTCGCCCGGGCACAACAGCTGACAAATGACGCTCCCGCGTGAAACACAGCAAAAGCAGGTCAGGCAAATAACCTGACCTGCTTTACTTACTATTCAAATTGGGAATACCAGTATACTATGCACGAGCCTATGCCCCGGCAAAAAGACTCCTTTCACAGTCGCCTCCGAGACTAATCCTTACAGTATGAAAGGATCTCATTGATCCCTTGCTCAAATGAATATTTCGGATGCCATCCGGAATCATTGCTTATTTCCGAAATATCAGCGCACAAATACATGACTTGTTTGTCTGAGTATGGGATCATGCCAAAGCCCAGTTCAGCGCTCGGATCGACAGCATCTCTGATTATCTCAATATACTCACTCAGTTTCCGGGAAGCTCAGATGCCAAGCACATACGTTTTTCCATCATATTTTTACAGAAAAATAATCAACAACCCGTTTAAACCCCACTTCGCTTGAAATCGAAGGACTCCATCCTAATGCGTTAAGCTTTTCAATGCTAAGTGGAATTATTACTGAATCACATTCTGGACTTAATCTATATCCATCATCTCTTCTGTCAGCAAAAACTATGTTTATTGCTTTGCTTGAGTCAATTCTGGAAATAATACTTGCCAATTCATATATTGAATGAAAACAGTTTGGATTGCCCATATTATAACTATCTCCATTTTTTCCATAAAACAGAATATAAAAAAGTGCTCGTATTGCATCTGTGATATAACAAAAAGCCCTTTTTGACGAACCATCACTTTTTAGAACAATATCCTCTCCATTAATATAATTCTTTATAAATTCTGAAAACGCTCTTTTATCATTGTCTATATCCATACTTGGACTATACGTATGAAAGATCCTAACAGATTTCGAAGGAACATTGTATTCAGAATAATACGCGTGACACAACATCTCTCCGCAACGCTTCGATTCAGAATATGCATTACCGTTATCTAAGTGATCAAGTACTCCCTTGGTAGTTTCTGTGATAATATCACTTGATAAAGGCTTTCCATAAATACTCCCAGAGCTAAAAAACAAAAATCCTTCAAAATTCTTCTGCTTTCTCGCAAACTCTAAAAGCCAATATGTTCCAATAATATTTGGGAGTGCTGTTTCAACAGGCATCTTTTCATAATATTGTGGGCTTGCTAAACTAGCAGCATGAATAATAATATTTATGTTTTCTTTTAGACTAATCCCACATGTAATGTCGTCAGTCATCAAATGTATATACTTTCGAGATAAATAGTTATTAAAACGAGCCTTTGCCTTGTTTTTGTTTCTGATATTCAAATAAAGGGAAATATCATAATGATAGGTCTCATTTAAATATATAAAAAACAATGCTAGATAAGATGCAAGCATACCGTTTGCCCCTGAAATCAGGATACTTTTATTTCTAAGTCTTTCCCAGTCGATATGTGAAGAATATATTTCTTCCATATCTTGCCTAATAATTTCATTATCCAAATAAAATGCTTTCATTATTGTTCTCCTGATTCTTTCGTTTTATATTTGTTCGGTTCCGATTGCCCCTGTCGCACCCGTAACTATTGCACTTTTCATGATTACTGCCCTGATACTACTCCTCAACCATCGGAATGAACATATTCTTCTCCAATTCTTCTCTGTCCAAGAAAGGCGCCAGGTCTTCAAGAGGCGGGCTGACAAGTGTGCCGTCTTCCAGTCTTTTGACACTGCTCTTAGGCTCCCATACTTGTTTTGTATCGGTAAAGACCTCAATAAACAAGGGTCCGTCTGCCTCCATGGCACGATCTACAACACTCTTCATTTCTTCGTTACTTGATGCGGAAAGATACTTAAAGCCAAATGCTTCTGCAATTTTGCGAAACTCAGGGAATGATAAATCTCCGGACTCGGAGCCGATTCCAACCTTTGTATGTTCAGAAAACAAGTTTGTCTGAGTAATCCTAATCGAATGATATCCGTTATTATTTATCAGAAAAATTTTTATTGGAAACTTATTCGTTATTATCGTTTGTAATTCCTGAAGATTCATCATTATACTGCCGTCGCCTTCAAGACAGATGGTTTCTCTTCTGCCGCCGCCGATACAAGTTCCGATAGAAGCAGGAAGTCCGTATCCCATAGAGGCGATCGCGTTATTATTGGCAAATCTGCTTCCTTTTTGGATAACATATGCCTGATGACCGGCAACGCAGCATGCGCCGTTCGACACAGCAGTCAAGCTGTTTTCTTTCAGTTTTGAGCTTAGATATCTTACAAAAGCGTATACATTGACCTCACCGTCGCTGTTCCATTGGTGCGGCTGGACAACAGGATAATTCTGTTTCCATTGATTGCAGGTTGTCAGCCAACCATTATCTTGAAACACAGTTTCATTATTTCTGACAGAAGCATTAATTCGGCTCAGAAAATCCGCAGCATCTGCCCAGATGGGCATTTCTACATGCAGCGTTGGCTTTTTCAACTCGGATGGATCAATATCGACCATTATCACCTCTGCTTCACGTGCCCATGTCTTCCAGTTATAACCAACTTGGCGGATTGAAATCCGTGTGCCGACTGCAAGAATCAAATCCGCATTCTGTATCGCCCAGTTTCCGGGTCTGTCGCCCATAGAACCCGCTCTTCCGCAGTATAATCTATGGTCATCTTCGATCAGATCTATCGCGTTCCAATATGTAACGATCGGAATATTCAGCTTTTCGATAACTGAGCGAAAAACCTCATAGGCTCCGGACAGCCGGATACCATATCCGGCATAAAAAACCGGACGTTCCGCGTTTTTGATTTTCTCCAATACGGTTTTCACTGTTTCGGCAGAAACAGCAGGAGGTAGGTTTGCGTCATCATCGGAAGGATCGTAGCCTTTCAGTTCATCAGTTTCGACGTAAGTTCCCTGAAAGTTTACGGGAATATCTATCCATACAGGTCCCGGTCGACCTGTTGTCGCCAGATGCCAAGCTTTTTCAAGGATAAATCTGATATTCGCCGGATCTTCGACCATAACAGCATATTTTGTCATAGGCTGAACGCTTTTTACGATATCATATTCCTGGTCGCCCATAGATCTTAGCGAAATACCGTTAAGTTTCATGGCGAATCTCGCTGTTGTATCATAGCGCACCTGCCCGCTGACAATAAACATAGGAATTGAATCGAGCCAGCCACCGACTACACCTGTTAATGCATTAGTGCCTCCGGGACCGCTGGTAACACAAACCGATGCAATCTTATTGTCGATACGTGCATATGCCTCAGCCGCGATCGCACAGGCCTGTTCGTGATGGTTATAGGTAACCTTGAGTCCCTGTTTATGCCCTAATGCATCATTTAAATGCATTGCGCCGCCGCCGACAACACTAAAGCAATCTGTCACTCCATGGTCAACCAAAAAATCCGCAACGTAATCTGCGAGTCTCTGCTTCATAAAATACTCCTAATTATCCTTATGGACTTTATTCAATGCTTCTTCGGTCAATGCTGTAATCCTTGCAAAATCCCTGCCGGCAATCAGAGACTTATCAACCATCCATGTGCCGCCGCAAGCAAACACATTCGGCAAATCAAGATAGCTCTTCACATTTGAAGCGTTAATGCCTCCAGTCGGCATAAAAAGCATATGCTTATACGGTCCTGAAAAAGCCTTGAGCAATTTGATCCCTCCTGCTGCCTCGGCAGGAAAGAACTTTACATATTGAAGTCCGAGATTGCAGGCCTTTTCAATCTCCGTCGGCGTCATGACGCCGGGAAAAGGAATGATATCTCTGCTTTGAGCATATCTGACGACTTCTTCGTTTAAACCCGGAGCAACAATACATTGTGCACCGTTATCAATAGCACTCTGCGCCTGCCGGGTTGTAAATACCGTGCCTGCTCCGACAATCATTTCAGGAAATCTTTTGCAAATCATTTTTATGGACTCTGCTGCGCTTTGTGTTCTGAAAGTCACTTCGATGAGAGGCATTCCTGCCTTGAGCAATGCTTCTGCAACATAAAGAGAGTCCTCAGCCTTTTCAATAGATGCAACAGGAATAATCTGATATTGACAAATTGTTTCAATCACTCTGTTCATTTTAAGCACCTTGTCCTAAAAAGTAATAATACACTTCGAGCACGGAAGGAAATGAAAGCACATCATTCTGATCATGTTTGCTTATCAGAATAGACAGAGAACCGGAACGCTTTGCCATTTCAATATCGCTTTCATATGTGTCTCCGATAACTAAAATGCGGCTATGCTCGATTTGATGGCTTTCTGCAATATAGTCGATCATTATTGTATTCGGTTTTCCGATGACCAGATTTGCTTTTTTTCCTGAGCACCATTCCACAGGGGCGACCATCGCTCCACATCCGGGGAAAAGTAACCCCTGCTCCCCCGGATAAACCTTTTCCTTATTACAGGCAATAATGCACTTGGCATTAAGTGCTACTCTTACAGCGCGAGTCAAATCCTCATAGGTCATATCGGGATCATAACCAATCAAAAGGTTCTCGGCATTTGTATCCTGATTGACACTAATACCCATTTGATGAAACTCATGGATCAGATTTACTGATCCGAAAATATGAATATCCCTCATATTGGTTTTTTTGGCGTAATCCGCTGCAATATATCCGGATGTCAGCACCTCATGCAGTTCCGCGTCAATGCCGATTTTAACGAGCCGCTCGTAGATCTGTTCGCGGGTTTTTGTTGAATTATTGGTGGTAAAGAAAACTCGTTTTCCCTTTTCCCTCATATAATTCACAATATGATTAGAACCTTTTATCCTTTTTGAACCCTCATAAAGTGTTCCGTCAAGGTCAAAAAAAACTGCATCAAAATCCGAGATATTAATAGGGCTTTTTTTCATTTTCTCCACCGTCATCTATTCACGTATTTCTTTATGAAATATTATCGACACATAGTATTATTGTGAGCCTGACAGGCGAGGAAGACATATTGAATACTATTCGATCGCCTCTTTGATCGTCTTCGCCATATAATCGATCATCTCATCTGTCATTCCCGGATAAACGCCGATCCAGAAGGCGTTATTCATAATGAACTCGGTATTTGACAAATCTCCCGTTACCCGATATACCTCGGTACCTCTGAATTCATCAAAGCAAGGGTGCTTGATCAGATTTCCGCTGAACAACAGCCTTGTCTGAACATTATGATCTTCCAGATATTTTGTGACGTTATTTCTCTTGATCCCGGTCTCCGGTCTTACGGAAATCAAAAAGCCAAACCACGACGGTGCACTGTTCTGTGCAGGTTCCGGCAGAATCAGCTTGTCCTGAAGCGGTTCAAGCAATTTGTAAAGCCTTGCCCAATTCTCCCTGCGGCGTTCAATAAAGCCGGGAAACTTTTTGAGCTGCTCTACACCAACGGCGGCCTGCAGATCCGTGACCTTCAAATTGTAGCCCAGATGGCTGTAAACATATTTATGGTCATATCCGAAAGGCAGCTCTCCGAACTGTCCGTCATATCTGTGACCGCAGAAGTTATCACGCCCGGAAGGGCAGATGCAATCTCTTCCCCAATCGCGGTACGATAATATCAACCTGTGCAGGAGAGGATTGTCGGTATATACACAGCCGCCCTCTCCCATTGTCATATGGTGCGGCGGATAAAAGCTGGATGTTCCGATATCGCCCCACGTGCCTGTGTACTTGGTTTCGCCGTCGATCGTGTATTTGGAACCCAGCGCGTCACAGTTATCTTCGATCAGCCAAAGGTTATGCTTGTCACAAAACGCCTTGACGGTCTTGATATCAAACGGATTGCCCAGCGTGTGCGCGATCATGACCGCTTTGGTCTTTTCAGACAATGCCGCTTCAAGCTGAGCAACATCGATATTGTACTGGGGAACGGTAACGTCCGCAAAGACAGGGACCGCTCCGTATTGGATGATCGGACTGACTGTCGTCGGAAAACCACAGGCGACCGTAATGACCTCGTCGCCGCGTTTGATCTGCCGCTCCTTCAATTCCGGGGCGGTCAACGCCATAAACGCCAAAAGATTCGCAGAAGAACCGCTGTTGACCAAATGCGCATACCTTACTCCGATCCATTCGGCAAACTCTTTTTCGAACTGATCGGAGAATCTTCCGGTGGTAAGCCAGAAATCGAGCATTGCATCAGTCAGACTGCACATTTCCTTTTCATCAAACACACGGGAAGCATAGCTGATCCTGTCGCCGGGCTTGAACGCTTCTTTTTTTTCTTTGAAGTCGCGGTAATACTCCGCAACCATCTCTTTGATCTTTTGGCGCGCCTCAGCCTCGTTTTTCCATTCACTCATTCTTTTCACATCCTCCTGTACGGATAAAGTCGTCTATCTGCTGATGGATGCACTCCAGGATATCTCCGCCCGAAAGCCAGCACTTACTCCATTCTACGGTTTTTTCGATTGCTTTATCCAGATCCCATCTGGGAGACCATCCGAAGGTTTTTTTCAGCTTCGAACAGTCAAGCTTGAGAAAGTTCGCCTCATGAGGACCGCCGTCATACTTCTCTATCCACTTGAGTCCTTCGCCCCAATGCCTGACAAAAAGGTTGACGACCTCTCCTGTCTCAAAGCAATCCTTATCATCGGGACCGACATTATAGCAGCCCTGATACTTTGCATCCCGATACTGCATGGCAGCAATCATGAGATACGCAAACAAAGGCTCCAGGACATGCTGATAGGGTCTTGTTGAATACGGGTTGCGAACGATGATATCAATACCGTCAACAGTGGCTCTGATACAATCGGGAATGATTCTGTCAACAGAGAAATCTCCGCCGCCGATCACATTGCCGGCTCTTGCCGTAGAAATCGCTACGCTGTTATCGGAGAAAAAGCTTCGCTTGTAGCTGTGAGTCACCAGCTCCGAGCAAGATTTAGAGTTGGAATACGGATCGTAGCCGTCAAGCTCCTCGTTTTCTCTGTAGCCCCATTCCCATTCTTTATTCAGGTAAACCTTATCTGTTGTGACATTCAAAAACGACTTCACACATCTGCTGTTCCTGATACACTCCAGAATATTCACGGTCCCCATAACATTGGTCTCGTACGTGTATGCCGGACGCTCATAGCTGTCCCGCACAATCGGCTGCGCCGCTAAGTGAAGCACGATCTCCGGCTGAGCTTCGTCAAACGCCTTTTTCATAGAGGCATAGTCCCTGACGTCGCCGATAACAGAATGGATCTGCTGTTCGATTCCGCTCAACTTAAAAAGCGAAGGAGTTGTCGGAGGCTCCAGACTGTAGCCGGTGACAACAGCGCCGGCTTTGACCAGTATCGCACACAGCCACGACCCCTTAAAGCCGGTATGTCCGGTGACAAATACGCGCTTTCCTTGATAAAAATCCAATAACATCAGTTATCCCACACTTTCCACGGCGCCATGCCGGACTGCCACAGCTTTTCAAGCATTTCTTTTTCTCTGGCAGTATCCATGCACTGCCAAAAACCTTTGTATACATAGCTCATCAGCTGATTATCTTCAGCGAGCCTGACCATCGGCTCTTTCTCAAATATTGTATGATCGCCTTCGATATAATCAAATATCTCAGGATTGAGCACCATATAGCCGGCGTTGATCGGAGCGCTGTCAGCAATATTTTTTTCGCGGAACGACTTTACGGCATTATCGCCGCCGATATTCAGAATACCCTTTGACTGTTCCAGCATCGTTGCCGTCAGCGTTGCGATTTTTCCGTGCGATTTGTGGAAATCACAGACTTTTGCGATATCAACATCACATACAGCGTCGCCGTATGTCATCAGAAAGGGCTCGTCACCAACGTACTGCTGTATCCGTTTGATCCGACCGCCGGTCATCGTGTTGAGCCCGGTATCCACCACCGTTACTTTCCACGGTTCACAGCGATGATCATGGATAATCACATCATTTTTTCCGCTCGTGAAATCAAAGGTGATATCACTGTTATAAAGGAAGTAATTGGAGAACCATTCTTTGATAATGTGCTGCTTATACCCGGCGCAAATGATGAATTCATTAAACCCATAATAGGAATACTCCTTCATAATGTGCCAGAGAATCGGCTTTCCGCCGATCTCAATCATCGGTTTTGGTTTATAGATAGATTCTTCGGATATTCTGGTGCCGTATCCGCCGGCGAGAATTACTACTTTCATGTCGTCTTCTCCTCAGTCCTTTTACGCCTTTTCTTCCATTTCCCTTTTACGTAATTGATCAGAAAAACAGTGTTATCCTTTTTCAAGAGAGCGTTGGAAATAAAGAACACCAAAATAACCGCTGTACCTGTAAGAGCTCCATACAGTATCAGATGAAAATAATCATTGATTTCGGGCGAGATTATCACAAACACGGCACAACACGCGATCGTCAGTCCAACATTCAAAACCCATTTCTTGTATGTTTCCCAACAACTCCTGTACAGGATATGCTTGTTCGCATAGATGATCATGATATTTGCTCTGAAAAGCAAAGCCGCTATCGTTCCGACCAAAACGCCGTAAATTCCAAGCCCCCACAGTTGTTCAAACAGAATGACAGCACCGGTTGAAACGACCAGATTAATGGAAGTCTCAATAATCGAATGCATCTGAGTCTGCTTAAAATGCCCGGCATATGAACTTAACCCGCCGCATGCAGCCCGACCGCAAATCAACAGCTTATACGCTACAAACAACAGAGGAAGCAACGGAAGCATATAATCCACGTCTTTGACACCCGAGGTATACAACCTCATAAACGGATGCAAAAACATATATGTGACCGTATACAGGGAAAAGGAAAGCGCCATATAAAAGGTCTCATATACATCAAATACCGAGCGGTGCTTTTCAGGATCTGTATTATTATAATGCTGACCCAGTCTGAACACAAATCCGGTGTTAACATTTCCGATCAACGTAGAGATCATGTCCACAAACATATTATACAAGGTGTATACGCTTACTATCCTCAGGTCTCTTACGATCAGTGTCAGCAAGACAACATCGATATGATTGAATATCATCTCCGAGATTTGATGTACCAGGACATTTTTCTTCTGTGAAATAGCCTTTTCATCAGGCTCGACCTTCAGATCGATCCATCCGTAATGCTTATAGACATAGGCATAATAACAGACGATCTGGACAATCACCAAAACAAACTGCAAAATCTGAAGCCAGATCACCGAAAGCCCCAGCGAAATACATACGAGTTTTCCAACGCTGGTACAAACATGGATAGTAGTTGTAATATTGGTGATAATATACTGTTTTCCCTCTGCCTGTAACAGCAGACGGAATTTTGCCTGAAACAGATAGCCGAGGACGCCGCCGGCGCCGACCAACAGAATGATTGCCGACTGTAATAAAAAGCTCAGCTCCGAAGGAACGATAAGCGGATACCCGATCGCGAGACATACAATAATGATTCCGTATGCAAGACCGGTTCGTTTATAAAATCGATTCGTTGCTGACAGAATACCGTTTATTTTCCCCCGATCCGAACGTCCGATCGGTCCATACAGCGCCTGAACCGTCGCCGTTCCAACACCCGCCTCAAGCAGCGCAAGATAGGATACGAGGGTGTTGATCGATGAGAGAAATCCGTTTGTTTCGGAACCGTAGCTGGTAATAAACAGTCTCGGCAACAAAATTCCTATTGCTATTGTGATGACCTGTCCCAAAATACCGGTAACGATATTAAGAACGCTTTTTTTCGTATTGCCCATAGCGGTGTTGATCTCAGTTGAGATAGCTTCCTTACTTTCTTTTGACTTTGAAAACTGTTTTGTATAATCCGATTTTATAAAGCGACCATGCAATATGGTCCTTTTTGCTTAGTTTACAAACCTCGCTGTACTCCTTATGGCATTCCTTGGCGATTTGCTTATCCGTCCATAAAAGTGACGTATAAAACCTGTCCCTGCGGATCCTTTTCAAAAACAGTAACTCGTATTTCTGTTCAGCGCCTATCTGGCGGAGTGTAGCCATAACACTTTCTTCCTGACCCTTCAGTGCACGAATCTTTTTCTCAACATTCAGCGTTCCCGTGTAACTGTCTCTTCTGACTGTGTACTGTCCCAACGGCCTTTCGACATAGCCCTGCAGATTATTATATAAAAACGGGATCTGAATCTGATAATTCTCTCCGTAAACGGAAATAAAGATATTCATTCCAGGATTGATACGCTCATAGTGTTTCCGACTCATCATATAGGATATCGCGGTAAAATTCGTATTGATCCCGTTGAGAATATCAATCAATGCCTCTTTATCGCCGTACTTAGGAATCATCCTCATGATCGATTTCTGAATACCCGTTTCTTCTTCGATCACTCTCAGCTGACAATATACGATTCCTTTTTCGGGATGGTTTTGCAAATACTCTACCATCGTGCTGATATAATCAGGATCGATCAGATCATCGCTGTCACATCCGAAGAAATACTCGCCCTTCATCATATGGAAAGCATCCTGTTTTAACTGACAAGTGCATTGGTTCTCCTTATAGTGGATAATATGAGTGATAATTCCTCTTGCTTCCAGTTTGACTTTATACTCCTCAGCGATTTCTCCGGTTCTGTCCATAGAGCCATTGTTGAAAAAGATTAATTCAATATTATCATAGTCCTGCGCAAGTACAGCATCAAAATACTTTGATACAAATCTTTCACCGTTATAACAATATGTAATCATTGAAACAAGAGGATTCATAATCAACACACCCTTATTATTTTTCTCTGAAGTATAAAAACAGGACTCTATTTTTTTATTCGTCGGGCAATCTTATACTTCCTATATCCGATCTTTCTCTTCATCAGCATCTCTGAATCCGAACCGAACCATTCTTCGATCGTTTTTCTTATTCCGCTTTTCTCAGCCATCGAGAAAAACAGCTCTCTGTTCTGATTGTACGGAACCGACTTGGTCATAGCGCCCTGAGCGGAGGATGCTTTCTCAAAGGGAATCTCCTTGATCTCAAGATTTCCACTGATTTTATCCATCAGCTTCTGTCCTTTTTCCGTATTGGCAAAAGCCAGAGAAATGCCCTTATCTTCATCCTTCATACCGAAGGTACCACCCCAGCAATCGGCGATCGTGATGTCCGCCTTGCGGTGCAAATGCTTATGACGGCACGTATAACAGGATGGACGCAGAATGACGTTTTCAAGGAAAAGCCGCGTAAACACATCCTCGTCCAAGCGCTTGATATACTTACCTTTTTCCGTTTTGATGAGCATCGAGAAATAATGCCAGCCGTAAGTTTTATCTCTGAAGGACACTCTTTCGACCCTGCTGCCTTTTGCCTTGAGCGCCAGATACTCCTGCCATACTGACGGAGAGGGAACGCCGTGACAGATGATATCCTGTGTAAAGAGCTTTTCGTACTCTTTCCCGAGATACGCAAGCAGACCGTCGACCTGACACGGGGTACCGCTGAAATAAACATATTCTCCGTTATTCAGCTTGTCCTTTATTTCGGAATAACACGCGTCCGTCTGGGACTGTACATATTTTGAACCTCTCAAAGCAGAAAGGCTCTCAGCGGAATCCGCTGATTTATGAATAACCTTGAAATCATCATCAAATCCTGCACCGTATACGGTTCCGCCAAGCGAAAGGATCTGTCCTGCCAGTTCGGAAAACAATCCGCCCGAAGAGCTGGAGCTCCGAAGTACAGTATTTTTTGACCATGCTGCATATGCTTTTTCGGAACTTCTGTCAACTTCCGCCGAAGCTTCGCTGCAAATCCTTTCGCATTTACCGCAGTGAATACACTTGCTTTTATCGATGACCGGATATCTGAATCCCTCGCTGTCGGCTTCCATCGTGATACACTTGACCGGACATGCTCCCGCACAGGCAGCACAGCCGGTACACAATGCTTTTTTTGAAAGAACATAAGGAGAAACCGCATCGTCTCCTGCAGAAGCGTTCTCAACTCCGCGCAGCGCACCGCCAAGAAAGTCTTTGGCGGTTTCAGCACGCGACGCAATGATTTTATCCGCCCGGGCAAAGTCAATACCGGTGATATCGGTCGTTTTGCCGAACATACGATCCTCTGATCCGACCATACCGAGAAGCGTTTCAATGCGGGAGCTCATTCCCATACCGCCGCTTTCGATGCGGTCAAACACAAGAAAAGGCGTATGAAAAATCAACGAAAAAACCGTTCCGTGAAAAGAGTCGGTAAACATCGCTTTTGCGTGATGGATCAGCCAGACAAATTCCGCGGGATCGGCAGAATAATATTCCGGTTCACGCATATCAAACAGATCAATGATTTTGGCATCGATCTGTTTTGCGTAGTTTTCTATAAACTTTCTGTATTTATTGGTCTCGTTTCCCAAGAAATATGTGAGAACATACGGCTGATCATCCGCGAATTCCTCTCGCACGGAAAGATACGGGATCCCGTTCAGCCACTCGCTGTATAACGGCTTCAATTCTTCCGCTATTCTGCTGACGCCGAAGCTCGGCGCAAATGCTATTCGCTTATACTCGTGAGCAAATTGTAAAAAATAAGCCGATCCTGTGCTTTTATAGGTAGGGTTCCAGATTTGATCTGAACCGCAAATGTATGCATCATAGATATCGATATATTTACTCTCTCCCGGAAGAAGAGTGTTCTCAACAATATGTAAAAACTGATCCGAAAATGACTTAAACGCCGTTCTCCTTGTTTCAGTCAGTTCTTTAGGACTTTCTGTTTTTCCGAATTTTATGGAAGCTCTTATTCCGTCCCGTTGATTCTTATATGGATATTTATTCTTGAATCTTGATGACATCACTTGAAAAACATACATTGGTGCTAGCTTTTTAAGCTTGTCTTTTCTACTTTCAAGGCAGTTAAGTTTCACACCATCTTTAATAATAATTGAGTAAAGTTCGTGTCCCATAGATTCAAGGAGTGCCTGAAGCGCGTAGTTCTGCAGCTTATTGCCGAAGTTATCGCCAAATAAAGTAACAATACCAATCTTCATAACAACCTCCTATCAAAATCATAAAAGATAATTCATTCTCTTATGTACAACCAAAAAACAGCATTGAACTTAACGAAAACAAATAGAATTATCTATGAAACTTATCAATAAATTTTTCCATATTAAACATATCCTTCTGTTGCATTTTCACGATCTTAATAATACACGGATTTCCAATTACAATAGAATGATCAGGAATATCACAATTAACATACACATTTTCTTTTTCTTCCGTCTCGGAAATGTCAATTAATATCCTCACTTTTCAGCTCTGCTTTTGCACGTAATAATGCAGCCAAAACAACCTGATCCATATCATAATACTTATATTCTCCAAGACGACCGCCAAAAATAACATGTTCTTCTTTCTTGGATAGATTATAATACTGTTCGAATAATTTTCTGTTGTTTTCATCGTTTACAGGATAATACGGATCATCACCGGGTTTCCATTCAGAACTGAATTCGCGACTGATAACCGTTTTATTAATATTTCCTTTGCCAAACTCAAACCACTTATGTTCGATTATTCGCGTCCAAGGTGTTTCTCTATCCGTGTAGTTTACCGCTGCATTGCCTTGATAATTCGGAATATCCAAAACTTCTGTTTCAAAACGAACACTTCTATACTCCAAAGTACCCAGTGCATAGTCAAAAAAAGAATCAATTGGCCCTGTATATACTATTTTTTTTGCAACATTATTCCAGTGTTGCCTGTTATCCAAATAATCTATACCAAGCTGGACTTCAATGCCTTCTAACATATTCTCTACCAATTGAGTATAACCACCAATTGGAATTCCCTGATAGAGTGCATTGAAATAGTTGTTGTCATATGTCATACGAACAGGAAGTCGCTTTATAATAAATGGTGGAAGCTCGTTACATGGTCTTCCCCACTGCTTTTCGGTATATCCCTTAACCAGTTTCTCATAAACGTCACGACCGACCAATGAAATTGCCTGTTCTTCAAGGTTATTAGGTTCTCCAGTAATTTCCTTTCGTTGTTCATCAATTATTTTTTTTGCATCTTCAGGTAAAACAACACCCCACATTTTATTAAACGTATACATATTAAAAGGAAGAGAAAAAATCTCACCATGGTAATTGGCGATAGGCGAGTTCGTGAATCGATTAAAAACAGCAAAACGGTTTACGTAATTCCATACAGCTAAATTATTTGTATGAAAAATGTGAGCTCCATATCTATGAACCTGAATTCCTTCAATATCTTCTGTAAATACATTTCCCGCAATATGATTGCGCTTGTCAATTACAAGAACCTTTTTACCAGCATCCTTTGCTTCTCTTGCAAAGGTAGCACCATACAACCCGGCACCAACAACTAAATAATCAAACACTTTATCACGCCCTTATTTTGAAAGGTCTAGCTCCCTACTAAAATTATTATGCAATCCGTCTCTTATTCCTCTGGAAGTGTACTTCAAACGTTGAAAACGCTTTTTGCAAAATAATAAATTAATATAACAACGAATAATATGCTTTAGAACAGCAGCTTTTCCACAATACTGATTAATTAAATGCGTTCTGTTTCTTGACGCACAATATACTTTCCACATTGGAATATCACTTACGGCTACATAATGACTTCCTATTTTTTTCATATTGCCTATATTTGTTGGGTGGTAATATAGCGACTTTACTGCCGTACAAAGTCCAATATCCTTAGATTTTGCACGTAAAGTATATTCATTTTCATCGCCATAAACAAAGTATTCTTTTCTTGGATAGCCAATTTTTTTTACAGTTTCAGCCGATACTAACGTGCCGTTGAACGGATTAATAAAATCCATTAACATTCCGTCGACTGCTGCTTTTTGAACCATATTCCCGTCATAACTACGATTAATGCTAAAGCTCAATTGAAGGGTTTTCTCATCACAAATGACCAGCGAATTAACAATTGTCATTTCTCCCAATTTATTTCTAACATCCACTAATCTCATAACAGTATCATTTTCAATTGCATATCCATCATCATCCATTAGCAGTAAGTCATCATAGTTTTTTTCCATGGCCATTTTCATTCCGTTATAAAAACCACCGGCTCCTCCGGAATTTTCAGAAGCATAATGATAATATACATTATCGCGTAAAAGATTCGCCTCGCACAATGCCTGCTTAGTATTCATTGACGAATGATTATCATAGATAAGAATATCAATTTTATATGTTTGCCGCAGCAATGCGTCTACGCACCTACACAACAGTTGAGGTCGATTATAAGTTACAATAACTGCACAAATTTTTCTCATATTCTCCTCCGTAATTACAGCCTATGTATCAATTTATGCATAACGCAAAAAAGATTTGGAAACCACGTAGCCAGAAAGAACTTAACTCTTTTCGAAAAACTATTTCTAGCGCAAACACAAGCCTGTCTATAATACTTTTTCAGATATTTCCTTACTGTTTTTTTCTCTTTGGAATATTTATTTTTATCTGACCACATATCATAATATATTCCTATTACGCAATCGTGGAGATAACAAACACACCTATCAAGAACTACCTTTGGAAAAATTATTAACAGAGTTTCATACGCTTCATATAATTTTAGAATTGTCAACTGACTCGGACGAAACACTCCGCGTGTTGCGCTCTCGTTGCTCTGTACATAGAAATAAAAAGGATCAGGAATAAACTTAACTTTTTTTGCTCGTGCAAGGATCTGAGAAGCGAATAGTGTATCCTCTCCTCTTAAGATATCTGTTCTGAAACGTATCCCTTCTGATAATTGCTTTTTTA
>ONAS01000039.1 GCA_900315815.1 uncultured Eubacteriales bacterium | reverse complement strand
GACGCGGACGATAAGGATATCCATATCCATAAGGACAATGAGCATACCTATACCGTCAAGATCGCCGATCTGATCACGGACGGCAAGCTCACCGTGGACAAGATTGAGTATAAGACCGACTACGAAAAGGGAAGGAGCATCAAGGGCGAAAAGACCGATAAGAACAGCTTCCCCGGCGCTTCAACAAAGATCCATTATAAGCGCAACAAGAAGGATGCTGACAGCGACGCGACCGACGGCATCACCGTCATCTATCAGGACGGCGACGCCTTCAAGATCAGCGCCTCCGTTCCGGACGGGAACAAGGTCGGCTTCAACGGCTGGCGTGAGGGAGTTAAGATCGTCACGGAAGAGAAGAATTATTCATCGACCGTTTATGCCAACGCGGCTTATACGCCGATGTTCAGCCTTGTCGATAATCAAGAGCTGATCATCAACTACGTCGATGAGTTCGGCGACTTCCTCGCACAGAAAAAGATAGGGGAGGAGCCTCCCGCGGTCACTCCCGGAAAGTACGCGGGTTACGAATTCATGGGTTGGGATAAGAGCCCCACCGAGGTGCTTACCTCCGGCGAAACGATCACCGCTCTTTACAGGAAAACGATCAAAAAGGTTGGTATCACTGCCGATGGCTGTACGATCCGGTATACAGGCAACGGGGAAACCGGTCTGACGATCGGCGATTATGCGGAGGCGGACTATGATACGAAGGTCACTGTCAGCGCTCCTGATGCGAAAGCGTGGAAGATCGACGGTCAGATCGTCGCATACGGCGACAGCTGCACCTTCTATGCCTGCGCCGATACAACGTTAGTGAAGGTAACTGAGGATCCGGAAACGACCGTACCTCAGGTGAAGATCATCAGCGCAGAGAGATATACGGACAGCGAAGGCACCGACAGCTACAAGATCTGTTTCCTCGCTACCCGTACAGTCCCCGAAGATTTCACATTCATCCAGGCGGGCTTTGTTTACGGTAAGAATCTGGACGAAAACGATCTGAATCTCGACAACGTCGGCAAATCCGGACATCATGAGAATTCCGGTACCGTAAAGGCCGCGTATTGCGCCCGTACGGAGGATGACGATCAGTTCTTCCTGATCTACGGCGTCAAGAGCGAGAGCGCTCCCGCAACAGCACGCGCCTTTATCAGCTACAAGGATAAGGACGGCAAGGTGCATGTCCTGTACTCGGATGTCGCAGTGTTCAATTATGAAGAAGGAGAGAGCAATGTTGGATAAAATGCCTTATGAACGAACAGAGACAGAGATCATTGCTTTTATGACCGATGACGTTCTGCTTATATCCGGTGCTGAGCAGGTCCTCGGCAGTGAGGATGAATAATTATGGGTTCAAAGATGAGAAGGCTGATCGCGATGCTTAGCGCTGTTATGGCGCTTTTCACGGCGGGAATATCCGTTCATGCCGCCGACGTCGGCGATCAGCGCAGCGGAATATTCAGCTATCGCATCCTTGACGACGGTAACGCCGAGATCACACGCGTGTATTTTGCGGAGGGACAGACCGCCTTGGTCATTCCGCAGGAGATCGACGGCTATACCGTGACGAGTCTCGGCTACTACGCGATGGGCAACTACGCTCAGCTTGAGAGCGTGGAATTTCCCGGAACGCTGACGAATATCGGCGACGGTGCATTCAGCCTGTGTAAAAAGCTCAGGGAACTGACGCTGCCCGAATCTCTGAAAACGATCGATACCGCGGCGTTCTTCGGCTGCTCCTCCCTGACGGAGCTCACGATCCCCGACGGCGTGACAACGATCGGCAGCACAGCCTTTCGTCAGTGCCGCGGTCTGGAAAAGGTCACGATCCCGGATTCTGTGACTTCGATCGGCAAAATGGCCTTTTTCGATTGTACCGCACTGCACAAGGTCAGGATCCCGTCAAGCACTTCCGATATCGGAGAAATGGCTTTTGGCTATGTGCTGGATAACGGCGCGGTACCTGATCCCGGCTTCGTGATGCAAGGGGTCGACGACAGTGCCGCACAGCAGTACGCTGCGGCAAATGATATCCCGTTCATACCCGACGGTACGATGATCCGCGGTGACTCGGACGGCGACGGTCGTGTAACGATCATCGATGCCACCGTGATTCAGAGAGTGCTCGTCGGGCTGCCCGTCGCATCGTTCAATGAGATCTGCTCCGACGTCGACGGAAACGGCTTGGATATTACGGACGCGACAAAGATCCAGCGTTACCTCGCAGACATACCGGACCCGTATCATATCGGTGAACCGATCGTATGATGATCACAACACCGGCTCAGGGTACAGTCCTTTTGAATTAGTATGCTCCCTTTACGGAAGATAGTGAAAAAAACACTGTCGACCGTGAAGGGAGCATTTTAAAATGCAGCTGTTCGGAGTTTTTGATAGACAAACCGTTGTTTGGCTGCGGTGTGATGAAGCTCAGTATCGTCGAAGAAAACACTGCTTTGCGGCATCGGTATGAGGCATATGGATTTGTCCATACCGGAACCGATAAGTTTGATTTCTTCCCCTTTACCTGCGGATATCCGGAAAAGAAATGGTGACCGGATCGGTGAAAAATGCCTCTGATGCGGGGAAAGAAAAAATTTTAAAAACTTTGAAAAAAGCCTGATATTTGTCTCATTCTTGTCATAGTGTGCCTGCTATACTGTAGTCACAGTCAAGGAAAACAAAAGAAAAGCCGAGGCTCGAAGCCCTCGGATAACGACGGACGAACCGGGACCGCTCGGAGGACTCAAAGAGTCCGCAGAGTGGTTGGGTGAGTAGGAGTTATACGAAGAACAGCGAAGAGCGGCGAGGCTCGACATCAAACAACAACCGACCTTGACGAGATACTATAGGAAAACAGGAGGTAAGAATCATGACTAACAACAGAAAGAATTTTGACGAGAACATGAAGAAAGAGAACACCCGCTTCATCGAAGAGAACGATGCAAGACTCGAGAATGATACCTGCAATGATGTACCTTCTCCTGTAAAGAAGAGGACGTCGGGTCTGGTGATCGCGACAGCCTCCATCGCAATGGCGATCGCAGTCGCGATCGGCGGCGCAGTATTCTTCGCAAACAACAGCAATCAGCATAATATAGGCACACCGTCGGCAACGGTCGCGACGATCCATCACGACGAGAAGCCTAAGGCAAAGAAGGCGACTGAGAAGCCGACCGAAAAGCCCACGCAGAAGCCGACGCAGGCACCTACCGCAAAGCCCACCGAGAAGCCGACGCAGGCACCTACCGCAAAGCCCACCGAGAAGCCGACGCAGGCTCCTACCGCAAAGCCTACCGAAGCTCCGACTCAGGCACCTACCGCAAAGCCCACCGAAGCTCCGACTCAGGCACCTACCGCAAAGCCCACCGAAGCGCCGGCTCAGGCACCTACCGTAAAGCCCACCGAAGCGCCGACCGAGGCTCCTACCGCAAAGCCTACCGAAGCGCCGACCGAGGCTCCTACCGTAAAGCCTACCGAAGCGCCCACCGAGGTTCCCACCGAGAAGCCTACCGAGGATCCTCATGTCATACCTACTGTCGATCCTCATGACGTCCTTGTGATGGAGATCGCGCAGAAGGTGTTCGCCGGTCACAACATCCAGTTCACCGACGAGAAGAGCGTCGTACTTATCGACGGCGAGCGCGTATACATCGACACCAAGAACGTGGCGCCCGAGAACACCGGCAAGGCATTCCACTTCGTCGTAAACGGCAAGACCGCCGACGGATTCAAGTGGGACTTCAAGGCAGACTACAACTACGACAAGGGTCAGTACGACTTCACCTTCTACGGTGCAAAAGAAGGCACGACCCACGTGAACGGATACTATTATTCCGCTGACGGCGTGAAGGTACCTGTCAAACTGACGCTGAATGTCGACGGCGATCTGAACGTCACATCCGCCAACAAGTAAATATCTTCATTCTCCGGAGGACAGTCTGAAAAGGCTGTCCTCTTTTTTCTATATTGAAACTGTTCGCTTCTTATATAGAAAAAATGACAGTCCCCGCTCAGCTGTACGCTGCGCATGCATGAGCGATGGGTATACGAAAGCGGACGCGCTTGATGTCGCGCTATCTTGCCCGGGAGCGGAACAGCTCGTATACAAGCAACGATATATCGGATGTCGGTGCGGGATGATATTGCTATTATCGTGCCGACAGGTTATAATGAAACAAACGGCAGGAGTCCGCGGGGACTTTGCCGCTGATCATCATCTGTTCATGATGGGGGAGAGCGTTATGCCGATCGAATCAACCGTCAAAATCTGTGCGATGATCGAAATCGCCGTACTGCTTGTCGGGATCACTGCGGCGATACTGGATCGCAAGCGGGTGAAAACCGTGATCCGCATTCTCGGCATGACCGCCTTTGTGTCGCTTGCCGTGATGATCCTTCCGTATCATGTGTCGGACGGCAGTCCGCACGCGTTCCGGCTTTCCGTATTCGACGCGATGTGCGCTATGCTGATGAATGCCGAAGCGTCGGAGATCCTGGATACCGTCGGCTCGGCTTCGATCGGATTCGTACCGATTTACCGCGCGCTGCTGCTGTTTTTCTTTATCGTTGCGCCGCTGTTCACCGTCGGCATCACGCTTTCCTTTTTCTCCGACCGGTTCACCAGAGCGGTCTGCCGGATCCGTTCCGCTTTTTCGGATTCATATCTGTTTTCCGCGATCAATGAGCGTATGGTCTGCCTTGCGGAAAATATCGCCGTCCGTGAGAAAAAGCCGCTGATCCTGTTTGTGATCCCGGGGGATGACAAGGAGTCGTGCGCATCGGCATCACGCAGACCGATGAAACGCATACGCCCGCCCTGCTGGAAAGCCTCTACGATCAGGTGGAGTTCTACAAGAATTATGCCGGCGCGTATGCGGTGTCGCTGCCCTATAAGCTGTGGCTGATGGGACTGCGTCTGGAGAACGACGGGCGCGGAGATCTGTCACTGCTGGCGGAGAGGATCACCGCAGCCGAAGAACAGCTCCTGTGTCATGAATCAAAGTGGTTCGAAGCGTATATGCGATCCTCGGGATGGACCGATATGCCGCTTGACAAGGTAAAGGACGGCGTGTATCAGAATAAGCTGAAAAGACAGAACGCGAGGCTGAACGCGGAGAATACCGCCGCGCTGTCGGCTCTGCTGGGACAGGATCTTGCATCGCGTGACAGAAAGCGCCTTGCGCGCATCCCCGATATCCTGCGGCTGGCGAACGCGCTGTCCCGTGAAAAGATGTCGGTCGTCCGATTGCCGCAGATGTGATACGGCGCGGACGCCCGTCACGGACGCGCGTCATGCAGTATCATCGGACCGCGGGACTGAGGAAAAACAATCAGAAGCTCACAGGCAGGCTGCCCGTGGGCTTTTTTGTCATCTGATGATGATCATCGGCTTCATCTGCCGGAGCGATAGTTCGTTTATAAATTGACAATCATTTACAAACAGAGAAGAAGATAGTCATATGTGAGCAATCAATCATTTTGCATATTTTTGACGAAAGCTTGCGAAAAAACACGCAATACCCGGCTATCCCTTTTACATGGGAAATGAGAACGGCGGCTGGTGGGCAGAGGGTACTGCCTTCACCGCGCTGATGTACGCGCTGAGAGGCGAGAGCGCCAAGAGCGAAGCCGCTCTGAACGCGCTGTGCTCGATCCAGCTCGTTAACGGACTGTTTCCCGCCGCGACGGTGGATAACCTGTCCACCTCTCTGGATCTTTTCGACGGCTCACCGTGGCTCTATTCGTCAGATCCCCATATCGCGCCGACCGCATGGTCCGTCATGGCTGTCAACGGCTTCAATCCTTATTCATTTGAATAAACGATCATGAACGCGCGTTGTGGCGCCTGATCCCGTTTTCAACAGAATACTGACTTCACAGCTTGCTGTACCGATGACAGCAGGCTGTTTTTCTGTTTGCGCAGTCGCTTCCGATCATTTTCACCGCCGGATGACATATACAGGATCAAGCGATTTTCTGCGCCTCGTCAAAAACTGTATCCGCCAATAGATGATTCTGCCTCTTCGGTATTGCAAAAGGGTCCTCATATATGTTATTATATAAAAAATTATGCAAATGAACGAAATTTTTTAGAAGGAGTGACTATGATGAAGCAAATACCCAAAAAACTGACCGCGCTCGTTCTCGCGGTGATGATGGTCCTGACAATGGTACCGTTCTCTGCGGCTGCGGAGGAAGCGGACGAGCCCGTATCAACGGGAGCGAATAACGGACCCTCCGACGGGAACGCCTATATCTATGCGTCGCTTGTTCAGGGCGACGGGTTCTCGACACAGATCTTCTCTGTCCAGAACAATGTCCACCGGCCCTACGAGGATAAGCTGGTATATGACGCTCAGACCAACACGCTCGTCATCAGCGATCTGAACGCATACGCGCTGGATATCAACGAGATGGGCGAGGATTTCAAAATCGATGTCCGCGGATACAACTCGCTGACCTATATGAATGTATGGGGCTACGGGTGGGGCGGCTCCGCCTTTATCACCGGCAGCGGTACCCTCGACCTTGCCCGCGGTCTGAGCTTTGAGGCGGAGCAATCTCCGTCGGTGCTGACCGTTGACAAGGATGTGACGCTGATGGCGCATAACGGCGGCATTTATGTCCATGACTCCACCGCCGCGACCCCGATCGTCATCAAAGGCCGGGAGCTTTCCAACGGTATCGTCGGACGTCCGTCCTATGATTTTGTGTCACTTCCTTATGAGAGCAATCCCGACTGGAAGGACACGGTACGTGTCTATCACAACGCCACCAAGCCGTTTTCCGACAACAGACTGCTGGCTGATACCGAATACTTCGCCGTTGCCGGTATGTTTGCCAGAGAGGTGCGCGAAGAAGACGGCGAAAAGCACAAATGCTATAAATTTGCCATCAGTGAAGCGGTCCTCAAGAACGGTAAGTTCACGATCGGCAGTCATGCCGGCAGTCTGTATGCGTGGGATGATTCACTGCTTTACAGGATGTATTCAAACAATTTCGGAAAAATGCGGATCTCGGATATCGACCCCAACTATGTCCAGATCAATATGAATTATACGGAACAGAGCGTAACGGCGATCGTGGATTCCGACAGTCATTATCTCGACGACGTCGCGATCGCTCCGCAAGGCTCCGACAGCATCAAACGTCCGAAAATCACGACAAAAACGCTCCCCGATGCGACCGAGGGTAAGGCGTATTCCGCAAAGATCACGGCACAGCCGGTCAATACCGGCGGAAAGATCGTCGATTATACTCTTTCGGGCACCGCTTCAGAATGGCTGTCGATCGATTCCTCCGGCAGCCTCAGCGGCACGGCGCCCGCGTACGGCATTTATCAGGTGCTGGTCAGCGCGACCGAAGAAGCAAACGGCCAGCGTGCCGAAAGCCCGATGGAGGAGATCGTTGTCAAGGTCGATGTTCCCGACGTCATTGTGACGTTCGCCAAGACCATTTCCAACGGATGCGCTCATACCCTGACGATCACGGACAACAGCGATAAGGTCGTCAGATCGATCAATCTCGGTACAAAGGATCTCAAGCCCCTTATGGTCATCGATCTGAGCGACCTGCCGGACGGCAGCTATACAGCGACGCTGACCGGTACGATCACCGGCGGCGATGCGCTTTACTTCAATAACAGCGAAGCGTTCACTGTCCGATCGGGTCAGAAAACGCGGGTGACGATGAATCCGGATATCGAAATGAATTTCGGAGAGAATGCCATCCTGCTGAATGTTACCAACCTTACCGAAGCAGACGAGCTGAGGGACATCACCGCGACCGTCATCATGAACAGCAGAAAGGAGTACAGGCAGTCTGTCACGCGCGCCTCCACTCTTTTCCCGAATCTCGACAAGGGCGATACCCTTTCTTCCGTCTATCTGACGGCGAAGGACGATACCGGACAGACATTTGAGATCGCGTCCGGCACCGGCAATACGCTCACCATCGACACGTCCCTGTTTGATACCTATACGGTGTATTGCCTTGCGTCGGATATCCCCGACGTCAGTCTGAAGCTCAACGGTTATGTTTTCGACGTCTCGACTACGAAGGATTACACCTTCAGAAAGCTCGGCGAAGGTCGTATGCCTACGTTTTACAGCGCCTGCTTTACGGAGGAAAACGAAGAGAAATACGATCTTGACCTGAAACCTGAGATCTCACTCGGATACGGCTCGAGCCTGTATGTGAATTTTCCGCTGCTCGATCGTTCCGGCGTGCTCAGCGGTACGGTCACAGACAGTGATGACGAGCCGATCGCCGAAGCGCAGGTCACTTGCTCACAGGTGATCAACGGAAAGCTGTTCACCCTCAACGCGGTGACCGATAAGGACGGCAAATACCGCATTCCCAACCTGTATATCGGCAAACAGGCTTCGGTGACCGTCAACAAGACCGGCTACTCGGAAGCGTCCGATACGGTGGATGACATACAGTCGGATTCCGAATGCGACCTCACCGCGGTAAACGTAGGCGGCGTCACGGTCTATTCGTCTGATTTTGTTTATGATGTGAAGCTGACTTGGAGCGGCGCGGACGAAGGAAGATTATTCGTTCCCAACGGCTACTCCTTTGAGCTTCCGATCGATCATACGGTCAACGGCGAGATCACCGTTACCATGACCGGATCCAATATCGCCGGCAAGTCGACCGGCACCGTCACTGTCAAAAACGGCAGGGGAGAGCTGACTCTCACTCCGTCCGCAAAGGGAACCATCGACTGGTCCGGCAGCGGCGACAATCCCTCCTATACCGGCTATTCCGTGCAGATCACGGGTGAGGATTATTCCCGCCTGTTCTCACAGAAGAGCAGCGGCAGCGTCAGCGTCGATCCGGGCGTTTACACTGTCAGCATCCTCAAGCCGGATTCAAACGACGCGTATGCGACCCAGAAGCTCACCGTAGAGTCAAACAAGACCGCGTTTGTCACCGCAAAACTGCCCGCAGGCGCGGAGAAGACCTCGGTCTCCACCGGTAAGCTGACCGGCCCGAAGACCGCATCGACCGGAGAAACTTACAAGCTGCAGGGCCTGCTTACCTCCATCAGCGGCAAGAAGATCAACGATCTGCACTTCCAGATCGGCGACAGCATGAGCTGGGATAATAATATTCAGCACGTTGTTATCAACGGAAAGGCAGCAAAGATCCGGAACGGCTATGTTTACAGCTCTGAGAATACCGATATCGACTGGTCGCTTCCGCTGAATTTCACGGTATATTGTACACAGAAGGCTGACGTCGATGATATCAGCCAGACCGTATCCGCTTATGTAAACGCGGGTAACAGCGATCTGATCGGCTCGGTCGTTACCCAATATGCTCCCAAGCTGACCCTGAGTACGGTCAAAACCGTCGGCGGCGTAAAGGATAAGAATCAGCAGAACGCCCCCGACGCGGTATCCTTTATCGGAAAATGCAGCCCGAATACAGAGATCAGGCTCTATGACAACGGCACCCTGTGTGCGATCACGACGACCGATGTCGCCGGCAATTACAGCGGAAGCCTCAACCTGACGAGCAGCTCCTATTACCATATCCTCCGCGCAGAAGCGGATTTCGGCGGCGAGACCGTCACCGCAGCCAGCCGCTGTCAGTACGTCGCCGACGGCGCTGTACTGCAGAAGCTCACGATGAACGACCTGGATATCCCCATCAACGGAGGCCGGATCGCCTATACCACCCTCCCGACGCAGGGCGTCCGCTTCACGGCGAAATTCAAGAACGCCGAAAACCTCGACGATATTACCTATACCGTCAAAGGATCGCAGGTGACCTCCAAGGTATTCTTCAAGGTCAGCACGATCGGCGGCTATGAGCTGATCCCCGCATATGCGGCTGATAAGAGCGGCACGACGTGGTCGTCAAAAGAATACTTCCACGGTGCGGATTATCCCACCGGCGTCAAGACGCTGTACAAGAGCAAGGCGCATGATTACTCTTACACCGTCGAATTTGACGATCTCGCCTCTGTCGGCGCGGCAGAGGACGATACGCTCGCCGGGACCGGCGACAGCTACACCGCGACCTTTGACCGCGCGGTGGAACGCATCGATCATTATGACAAGGACAACTATGTCCCCATTTGCGACTGCAAGGGCTGGGTCAGCGAGCTCACCGGCGATACCGGTACATGGGACGATCCGTCGATGAGCGCGTCTCAAAAGAGCGGAAAGATCTATCAGGAGATCGCGTCTGTGCTGAAGAGCAACGCAGGCTCCCGCGGAAAGGGCGCAAAGGCGATCACCGCTGAGCAGGCGGCGGCACGCTGTCCCTCCGACGAGGCGCAGATCCGCACCTATACCGACGCTCCCGCCTATACCGTGACTGCGCTCAACCTGCAGCTGAGAAAGACCCAGCTCGAAGCGAACGGCTATGAATCCTATTACTACAAGGACAGGACCAGCGGTCATGAGCTGTATATGTTCAAGGGCACCTTCTATTATGATAAGAAGGCCCAGCCTGTCGCGGCGCTGGTCAAAACCAATATCTACAACGGCATCCCCGTTACGGAAGAGGACGAGCGGATGTTCAAGGACGGCAAGCCCCTCGGCTCTACGCTGGAGGTCACCTACGTCTGCGACAAGACCGCGAAGAAGTGGGTGCGTACCCAGAACGCGATCATTTCTGCGGGCGCCGATTCCCCGATCCACACCTATTCTACACAGGTTCCCTGCAAGAATGAGCCGCCTCTCGCGTATAAAGAATCGGCTGTCAACCCCGTTTCCCTGTCAGGCGACGATCTGGCTGCCACCGGCGCGTCGGCCGGCGCAGAGACCGGAGATGAATACAGTCAGCTGACGGGCTTCTGTCTGAGCATCGACCCGAAGGACGTCAGCGCGAAAACATACGGACAGTTCTGCGTATCGCTGACAAGCTTCGGCGTGAGCGTTTATCTGTCGAAAGGAAATACGATCCTGCATCTGCCGGAAAATATGGCGTCGGCCACCCTCGCGGATCCCTCAAAGGGCGGCGCGATCATCGATGCGGCAGACTTTATGACGTCAGAGTCGACTATCGCGACCTTTGCGTTCTATGATCTGGGCAATAACGTCGGAAAAGTACTGGCAGGCTCCAGCGAGCCGTACGACGCGTATCAGAATATGCAGCGGTATCTGACCAACAACATCCGCTGGTACGGCAAGGTCGAACACATTGCCAAGCAGACCGACAGGACCAACAACGGCGGTCCGTTAGGAGATTTCAGAGATACCGGCGTGATGGCGACACTCCTGAAGCAGCAGTCGGCGCGTGTACAAAACGACCTTACCGCGGTACAGGCGGCGATCGAAAGCGCGAGGAATCAGGGCGTCGTCACCGATGATATCACGGAAAAGCTCGGTATGCTGTCCTTAGGATGCGCGCTGATCCCCGGCTGGGGCTATCTGGCGGCAGGCGGCGTCGACGGCATCAGCGTCCTGCTGAACGCCGCGCGCGATACACATAACGAGCGCTTGATCCGCGCAGTCGAGGACTTCAATGAAAGCCTGACCGACTTCATGAAGCTCGACAGAGAAGCGAAAAAATCGATCAAGGAAGTCGATGAGATCATCAAGAGGAACCGCGACAAATACCCCGATACCAAAACCCTCGAAGAACTGATGGAGGAGTACGGCTACGGTAAGATCCTGCCGCCCGATCCCGACGAAGATCCCGGCAGCACGGAAAACGAGAATCCCGAGGATAACGATGACAACAACGACGATGACTGCGAGCTGACGCCGGTCCACGATCCGTCCGGTATCGTCTATGAGGCGGTGCTGAGCAATCCCGTCGAGGGCGCGTCGGTCACACTCTACCGTTATCGGGATGACGATCCGCTCACCGTATGGGACGACAGCGAATACCTCAGCCAGCAGAACCCGCTCATCACCGATGAGAACGGTTTCTATCGCTGGGATGTCCCCGAGGGCGAGTGGTATGTCACCGCCGCCAAGGACGGCTATGCGCTCGGTTCCTCACAGAACGATAAGGCGGCGACCGTTCGCCGCGGCGATATCAATTATCTGCCTGTTCTTCCTCCGCAGCTGGAGGTCAATATCCCGCTGGTCAGCTACGCGGTGCCCGAGGTCGAGAGCGCAGTCGCAAAGACCGACGGCGTATATATCACCTTCTCGAAGTATATGAAGGATGAGGAGCTGACGGCAGATCGCTTCTCGCTCACCGATTCCTCCGGCAAAGCGATCGCGTTCAAGCTCGAAAAGCTTGACAGCGAACAGGCTCCCGACAATGTCCGCTATGACGGCAGCGCGCCGTTCTATACAAAAACCGTCAGACTGACCGCTTCTCTCACGGAAGGAAGCGGCATGAGCCTGAGCGTTGCGGGTAATCTGCACAGCTATGCAGGCGTATCGATGTCCGCGCCGTATTCCGACGGTATTGCTGTCGCGAAAAAGACCGCGCTCTCAGCGCCGAAGTTCTCCGCCGCGGCAGGCGAGGTCGATAAGGGTACGATCGTGACGATCACCTGCGACGATGACGCGGAGATCATCTATACCACCGACGGCACCCGACCCTCCGCATCGAACGGCACCCGCGCAAAGAGCGGCGCCGAGATCTGCGTGATCATCAGCACGACGGTCAAAGCGATCGCTGTGCGCGCAGACGCCGAAAGCAGCAATACGACAACGGCGGAGTATACGGTCCGATCCGACCTTGTCCCGGAGCGGCCGACCATGCTGTTGGGTGATGTCGACGGCGATTCCGATGTGACGATCATTGACGCTACCATTATTCAGCGCCATCTTGCGTCGATGACGACCTCTGCCTTCCATGAGGAGGTCGCCGATACTGACGGCGACGGGAACATCACGATTCTCGACGCGAACGCGATCCAGAGATATCTGGCGCAGCTGCCGCATCCCGACGGCATCGGAGAACCGGTCAGCGTCTGATCCGGATCAGAACAGCAGGAATTCCCTGTCACCGGATGAACGCGCGATGAATGCGCTTTGATATGAATTGAAACAACTCCTTCGCAGAGCATGCTTTGCGGAGGAGTTTCGTTTGTCGGGCAGTACCCTTTTCGGTGTGCGGAAAAGCCCTCTCTCTGCTTCGGGAGGCGCGGTCAGGATCGTGTCGGATCCTTCGGATGAAACGTGAACGGTCACGCGATCGGATCGATATCGGGTCAATGTGAAAAAATCGGATATTTATGCCGCTATCCCTTGTATTTTACACAAAAACATAGTATAATCAACTATCATGAAACAGACCGCATCAGATCCCCTCTGCTCCGGCAATATGCAAATCCCGGTCTGCCCCGAGCTATTCAGGGGCGGAATTCGGATACGGTAAGCTTCAATCACACAAAAGGAGTTGATTGCTTGATTCAGGTAAAGAATTACACGAAAACATACGGGGACAAAACCGTTGTCAACGATATCTCATTTACCGCCAAGGACGGCGCTATCACAGGCTTTATCGGACATAACGGCGCGGGTAAATCCACGACGATCAAAGCGATTACAGGCGTGATCAAGCCCACAAAGGGCACCATCCTTATCAACGGGATCGATATCACCAAGGACGCGCAGAAGGCAAAGCGCCAGTTCGGTTATGTTTCCGACAGCCCCGACCATTTTCTGCGGCTGACGGGCATCGAATATCTGAACTTCATGGCGGATATTTATGACGCTCCCGCAGAGGGCAGAGCGGAATTCATCGAAAGCTACGCGACTCGCTTCGGCATCTATGATTCGCTCAACAACAGCATCCTTTCGTATTCGCACGGTATGCGTCAGAAGATCATGATCATGGGCGCGCTGATCCACAACCCGTCCGTATGGATCCTTGACGAGCCGCTGACGGGACTGGATCCCCAGTCGGCGTTCGAGCTGAAGCAGATGATGCGCGAGCACGTTGAAAAAGGCAACTCGGTGTTCTTCTCGACGCACGTTCTGGAAGTCGCCGAAAAGCTTTGTGATGAGATCTGCATCATCAAAAGCGGCGAGCTGCTGTTCACCGGTACGCTGGACGAGCTGAAGGCGACCCACAAGTCGCAGGCGTCTCTGGAGAATATTTTCCTGGAGCTTACAGATACAAAAGAAGAAAATCAAGCTTGATCGGAGGTAATAATCATGATTTGGGGTATCATTTACGGAATATTGGGAATCGTCATGATCTTCAGCGGTATGAAGATCATCGTCACGGGAAGTCTTTCGGCAAAAGAGGAAGCGCAGACAGAGGGATTCACGGAAAAGGCGGCAAAGACCTATAAGCTGGTCAGCGCCCTCTCCTATATCATCGTGGGTCTGATGATGTTCGGTCTGGCTGTTGTCAATGTGCTGGAGGAGCAGAAGATCATCGAAGACACCCTGCCGTACACCATCGGCTTTGCGGTTGGAGCGGTCGTCCTGCTCATTATCGTTGCCGTCACCCGCGTCAAATGCAAGAACAGCAGCAAATGATGATGAATAGTGATAAGAAAACGGGGAGCTTCTCCAAAATACGGAAGCTCATCGCCGTACTGGAAAAATGCAACGGCAATTCCGCAGTCGGCGGCAAAGGCGCGCTGATCTCGCCGAAGGCGGCAAAGGCGCTGGCGTGTTTCGGGCTGATCCTGCTGACCGTTGCGCTGTTCTTCGGCTGTTATTTTCTTGAACCGATCATCGCCGCGGTGATCTCCGTCAAGGTCATCACGCAGACGGTGATGCTGGCGATCCTGATCCTGACCTTTGTGCTGGCGGTCAAAAACATCGTTACCGTACTGTATACGGCCGATGACCTTCCGGTGCTTCTTCCGATGCCGTTTTCGGCAGGTCAGATCGTTTCCGCAAAAATGGCGGTCGCGTCGAGATTCTCGGTGATCGTCAGCCTGATCGGGATCAATGCCCTCTGCCTGGGCTTCGGCATCCGCGCCGGTATGGGAGCGCCGTTCATCATCGGCACCGTGCTCTCCAGTATCCTGATCCCCGTCACGGGACTTTCCGTCGCCGCGCTGCTGGTTGTGGTCATCTTCCGGCTGTTCGGCTTTATCAGAAACCGCGACATCACCATGGTGCTCGGCGGTATCTTTTCACTGCTGCTGATCATCGCCTATCTGTTTGTGAGCAACCGACTCAACGCGGATGATTCCTCACAGGTGGCAGCCGCTGCCTTTACGGCGATCTCCTCGATCACGGTCGGCTTCCCGAATATCTCCTTCATGAGCAGCTTCATGTTCGAAGGCAGCTTTGCGGGACTGCTGATCAGCGTCGGCATCACTGCGGCCGTCGCGGTGCTCGCGATGCTCGCGGTCAAGGTGTTCTACCTTGCCACCGCGCTTTCCATGCAGAACACCGGAACCCGCAGCAAGGCGGTGACCAAGGATTCGCTCAGCGGCAAAAAGAAATCCGACATGCTCAAGGCGCTGACTGTCTATGAACGCAGGAGTACCAAGAGGAATCCCGCCTATCTGATCTACGGATTCGCGATGAGCTTTATCTGGCCGCTGTTTGTGGTGCTGCCGTTCGTTTTCGGGCAAAGCTCCCTGTTCTCGGATCTGGTGTTTCCCTTTGATACGCGCAGTGCGCTCCTCTGCGCGCTGTTCCTGGGATTGACGGCTTCCTGCTTTGCGTGCGGCTTCAGCGTACTGCCCGTGACCGCCTTCTCGCGTGAGGGTGACAGCTTCAGCATGCTGCGCTCTATGCCGATCGACTATCGGCTCTACTTCAAGAGCAAGCGCAATTTCGCGATGCTGATCTGTACGCTCGGCAGCGTGCTCTACGTTGTCATCGCGGGTGTTGTCTGCATCGCACTCGGCATCATCACGATCGGGAACTGCTGGGTGATCCTCTACGGAGCGGCTGCCAGCTTTCTTCTCGATCTGATCTTTATCGACTGGATGCTGCTGAAAAACTCCAAAAGACCGTATTTCAACTGGGATTCCGAGACCGAGATCTCCAGAAAGCTCTGCTGGATCAATGTCGTTGCGTTCATCATCGGCTTTGTCGCGATGCTCCTGATGATCGCGTCAATCGTGTTGTCCACGATGCTGAGCGTCTCCGAAGGGGCTGCGGACACGGGCTGGATCACGACGATCGTGGTGATCGTATCCGTTTCCGTCGCGGTGATCCTGTCGATCCTTGCGTTCGCGTTCGACAGATTTGCCGTCAAAAAAGCGGAAAAGAATCTGCTGAACCTCGAATAACAGCGAAAAAAGAATATTGCAGCTGGATCTCAGACACATAAAAACAGCGGACATGACGTCCGCTGTTTTTTGATGGCGTTTTTTCGTCTGCCGCCGTTATCTGACGGTTTTGCTGTCGATGATCTCGTCAAAGGGGCTGACCGCTTTTTCTAAGGCGGCGATCGCTTCGGGCGGATTTTCGCTGAGCGCGGATGTATCGGAGGGGAACCACGCGGTATTGCCGCAGTTTTTCTGATACCAGTCCAGCGCCTTGTAGTTTGCGGGGGAGGCGTCCGTGATCAGCGACGGGTCGTAGGCGATCGTTCTGAGCATGCGCATGACATGATCCTTGAGTGAGATCTCCGGACGCCACGGTTCACTTGCACAGTAGGTGCCCTTCGAGTACCAGTCGGGATGAAAAACCGGGGGCATGCTGAGCATGCGGATATGCGGGGCGGCGTTCGGGTAGGAATCCCACAGGGCGATCCGTATGACACAGCGGCGTATCGCGCCGACGGTCAGCACGCCGGATAAGGCGGAAAGCGCGTAGGTCCTGAGCGTGACGTTCAGCAGATATTCCTCCGCGTACGGCGGCTCCCCCTTCGTGACGATCCACGAGAGATACGGGCGATCCTGTATTTTCAGCATTTCACGGTAATCGGACGCCAGACGGTCCTTTCTGTGATCGGGCATGTGTTTCCTCCGAATCGGCGTTTCTATCTCCCTGCGCGGGGAAGAAACGGTTGTATTGGTTAGCCGAGAAGTCCCTTGTACTCGGCTTTTGCGGCGTCCTTGCCGGAAAGGAACAGCTTTTTCAGGGACTCCAGAATGTCGCTCCTGTGTTCCGGATCGATCTGGGAGACCGCTTTGAGAATGGCATTGTATGCCGTCAGCTTGTTGCTTGATATTTCACTGAGCGTCGTCGCGCCGGAAGCCTCCAGCGCGTCGAAAACGGCGTTGACGAGAATGCGCTTGTTTTCGTCGCTGAGCGTTCCGATCCAGCTGCTGAGCGTTTCATCCAGAAAGATGCTCGTGCCGGTGCGTTCGTCAGCGGTCTCGAATTGTGTGCCGATCACGCACCAACTGTAGGGGTTATGCTGCATGACGCCCTTAGCATCGCTTTTGATGATCTTGTGCGCTGCCTTGCTGGATAACAGGATGCCGATCAGAGAGGAGTCGGGGATGATCTTTTCTGTTTTTCCGAGAACGGAAAGGTATTCCGGTCTTGAGACGATCTCGTCGTTGAAGCCGGGACCGTCGTTGGAATAGACCCTGATGATCCTGCTTTCGCTGACGTCCTTATCACAGAACGCGGCGGCATAAACGGCGAAGTTGCCTCCTTTTGAATGTCCTCCTACGATCAGATCGGCGGTGGTCATCTGTGCGGCTTTGTTGACATACAGCATGGCCTCACGCTGTCCGGGCGTTTCGGAAAGAAAGCTGAGATTGCAGTCCTCGCGCCATCCGACGATGGTGTTGTCCGTTCCGCGGAACGCGATATACGACAGCCTTTCGGTGACGTCGAACGTTACCGCCGCGAATTGGATCTGTTCGTCGGCGCTGACTTTATTGACGAACCGTTTGACGATGACATTGCCGAAGCGCTGTGACCGCGCGGCTTTTTCCAGAAGCGGCCGCGGATCGTTGACCAGGTGCGACTGATCATAGCCCGCCTGCGCGTAAAGCTGTTCGAGCTGTGCGACGGTAGGGGAGAGGCTGTCATCCTCGGAGACCAGACCATCCATATTGAGATACACAAGCGTCGAGAAGATGAGGTTATCCACCTCATTGAATCCGCTTTGTTCAAAGGAGAGATCACCTCTCCAATCGATGTAATCCAGAATATTCATATTACAGGCTCCTGCGGTGATCGGATTTTGTGCTGTACAGCTCGGCAAGACCGCCGTGAGAGGTCTCGCGGTATTTTTCGTCCATGTCCTTGCCGGTACGGTACATGGTCGCCACCACCTCGTCAAAGGAGATCTTGCGGGTAGTATACAGGAATCGCGACAGATTGACGGCGCTGACGGCACGCATCGAGGCGACCGCGTTGCGCTCGATGCAGGGGATCTGCACCAAGCCGCAGACGGGATCGCACGTCAGTCCCAGATGATGCTCCATCGCGATCTCGGCGGCATATTCGATTTGCGCGATATTCAGCCCGAACAGGGCGGCAAGACCGCCGGCGGTCATGGAGCATGCGCTCCCGATCTCTGCCTGACAGCCGCATTCAGCGCCGGAGATGCTGGCGTTGGTGCGGATCACGTTCCCGATCAGACCTGCCGCAGCCAGCGCGTCGATGATCTCTTCCTCGGGAAAGCCGCGATCCTCCTGCATATAGTACAGCACTGCCGGAAGAACGCCGCAGCTTCCGCAGGTGGGTGCGGTGACGACGAGATGCTCGTCGGCGTTTTCCTCGCTGACGGCATAGGCGTAGGCGGCGATGAGACGGTTCATCGTGACGTCGGCGCTCTCGTTATAACAGCGCTTTTCATAAAGGAGCTTTGCTTTTCGGGTGAGATGCAGCGCTCCCGGAAGGATGCCGTCTGCCTGAAGACCGCGCTTCACGGAATCGCGCATCGCCTGCCATACCGTTTTCAGATACTCCCACAGCGATTCGCCCTCTGCCTCGCGGATGAACTGCACAAGGGTAATGTCGCGGGCGCGGCAGGCATCCAGTATCTCGGTGAAGTTTTTCTGCGGGTAGACCTCCTGTTCCTCATCGAACGCTTCCCCCTCGATGCGGATGGAACCGCCGCCGATGCTGAAGATCCGTTTCTGCGCAGCGGGGACGCCGTCCCGCAATGCCGTGAACAGCATGGTATTCGGATGCGGCAGATCGACAGCCTCTCTGTCGAAAACGACCTCGGCGCCGGGCAGTCCGCTGCAGACCGCCTTTTTCGTGCCGTGACCTTCCCCGGTGAAAGCGAGCGAGCCGTAAAGCGTCACGCGATACGCATCCGCGTCGGGATAACGCTCTGAGAAGAGCCGCGCCGCGCGATAGGGCCCGACCGTATGAGAGCTTGACGGTCCCTGACCGATCTTATATACACTTTTGATGCTTTGCATATCGTACCCTCCTGTTTATCTGCAGACCGCGGGATGACCGTGATCTGCCGCTGACATTCGTGATAAAGGCGTCCGGGCGGTCATGCGTCCGTCGTGACCTCCTCCGAATCCGCGATGATGTCCTTTGCCGTGATATGCGGATTGTGATACCTCGTCCGCTTTTCCGGCAGTCCCAGACGGCGCGTGACGACATTATCCAGCTTTTCGTATGCTTCGGGCGTCCTGAACAGGATCGCCTTGGACGGACAGTACACCACACAGGCGTTGCAGCCGATGCAGTGATGGTTCCACACGGGGCGCCGATCGGAGAGGGTGATGTTTCTGCACGGACAGAGCTTGCTGCACAGACCGCAGCCGACGCATTTGTCGGAGGTATAGAAGCCCTTGTCGTATTCGTGCTGGACGTTCAGGAAAGGCGTCATCGCTTTGTCGTACCTTTTTCTGGTCACGGGGGACATCCTCGGATAGCGGTTGGTTTTTCGTGCGGCGATCCTTTTGCCGATGCTTTTTGCGCGTCGGTCGGAGTACGGTACCATCAGTCGGGGAAAGGGGAAGGGCTCATACGCGATGCACTGGCTCGCCACACAGCGCAGCGCTTTGCCGTAATGCAGGCGGGCGCCCTTTTCTCTCAGGACAGCGTCCATCGTTTCAAAGCATCTGCCGTGGATCGCGATATAGGTCGCGACCATAAAAATATACGCCTGTTTGTTTACGGTCAGCTTTTCGGCAAAGTCCTTCATTGTCTCGGGAATGTCCCATTCGTAGACAGGACAGATAAAGCCGATCATATCCGCGTCGGCGGCAAGACTGCTGGCGGCGTCCTTTTTGACAGAAACGATCTGCGCACCGCCGATCTGTTTTGCGATGATCCTGGCGGCTCTCAGGCTGTTGCCCGTACCGCTGAAGCAAAAGATGACCTTTTTCATGAATGACCTCATCTCTCGATGTCCTGCATCTGTTGTTTGTCTGACTCTATTGTATAATGCGGCGGTACAATAGTCAACAGAAAATGCGTGTGTACCGCGCCGCCGCTTTTTCAATACGAAAAAGGAAAAGCCCATGGTATCCGGTGATACCATGGGCCTGCTGTATCCGGTTATCTGCCTCGGGATGATCCGTGCTTTAATGCCGTTGCAGTATCGGCAAAGAAGGTCAGATCTTTTTCCCGATTCCCTCAAAGGCGGGAAGTCCTGCGATGTGACGCTGGATCGCGGTCGCGTCGAGGATCGTGATATCGCCGTCGTTATCGGCGTCACTGGCGGCCTCGACATATTTCTGGGTGTTCAGCTCGGCGATATGACGCTGGATAACGGTCGCGTCAACGATCGTTACATCGCCGTCGCCGTCAGCGTCGCCGCGGATGATGGTGGGCTTGCTTCCCAAAGCGACAAAGGGGATGCCGTTTTCGTTGGCGTACTGTTCCGCATAGGATCCCTTGTAGCCGTAGATCGTCACATTGCCGCAGTCTTCAAACGAATTCTTTCCGATCTGAGTGACCGAAGCGGGGATCGTGACGCTCTTCAGATTGTTACAGCTGTAGAACACGCCTCTGCCGATCGCGACGACAGAGGCGGGGATGACGATGCTCTCCATGCTGTCCTGATTGCAGAACGCATAGTCCGCGATCGTCTTGACGGTATTGGGGATGACGGTGTTCACGCATCCGGACATCAGCTCGTTGTTTTGAGTAACAATGATCGCGTTGCAGTTATTGCGGCTGTCATAGACAGGGTTGTTTTTGTCAACGGTGATCTTAGTCAGACCTGAGCACCATGATAACTGCTGATAGCCGATAAAGGTGACGGACGCGGGAATGTGGACGCTTGTCAGCGATCTGCAGCCGTAGAGCGCTTCATTGCCGAGATATGTCAGCGAGGAAGGGAGCTTTATGCTCTTCAGCGAGGAGCAGTCCTGGAACGCGTAGCCTTCGATGGTCGTGAGCGAGTCGGGCAGGGTGACGCTCTCCAGCGCGTCGCAGAATCCGAACGCCCAGGAGCCGATCGTGGTGACCGAGTTGGGGATCACGATCTTTTTCAGCTCGTCACAGCTGAAAAACGCTTCCTCGCCGATGGCGGTGACGGTGTTGGGGATGACCGTGTTCTGGCATCCGCTGATCAGCGTATTGGACGCGGTCTCGATGATCGCGTTGCAGTTGCTGCGGCTGTCATAGACAGGGTTGTTCTTGTCGACAGTGATACTCGCGATGACGTCACACCCGCCGAACGCGCCGACGCCGATCGAGGAGACGGTCGCAGGCAGACTGATGCTCGCGAGGCTGGTGCAGGCATAGAACGCATCTTCACCGATCGTTTCGACCGATTTACCGAATGCTATGCTTTGCAGTGCATGGCAGTATTCGAACGCCTTTTCGTCGATCACCTTGACAGAGTCGGGGATCGCGACAGTTGTCAGTTCTCCGCAGTTCTTGAACGCGCTGTCCGAGATCTCAACGACGGAGTTCGGGATCGTGACGCTTGCCAGTTCGCTGCAGTCTTTAAAGGCGTCTGTGCCGATGACGGTGACGGTATTGGGGATGATGACGCTCTGCAGAGCATTGTTGTCCCCAAACGCGTATGTACCGATTTTTGTGACATTTTTTCCGCCGAGCTTCGAGGGGATGGTCAGCTTTGCGGCAGAGCCTTTGTATTTGGTGATCTCCGCCGTATCGTTTTTCGTTACCTTGTACTCGAAATCGCCGGATGTCTCGGCGGCGGCGGACGTCGCGACAAGGGCAAACAGCGTCAGCAGCATCGCCGCGGTCAGCAGGATGGATAATA
>ONAS01000005.1 GCA_900315815.1 uncultured Eubacteriales bacterium | reverse complement strand
GCCGTCATGATGATCATCACCTTCTTGATCATCAAGAAGACCATCGGACTCAGAGCGTCTGCCGAGGAAGAGATCATGGGTCTGGATATCACAGAGCACGGTCTGCCGTCCGCATATGCCGGCTTTATGTCCGCGACTGAGGACTACAGCGTCTACGGTGAGGATATCACCGTCGTCACCGGCGACACCCCCGTTGCCGAGGCAGTCGAGGTCAAGACGGTACCGTCCTTTGCAAAGGGTGATTCCAAGTTCACCAAGGTGGAGATCATCTGTAAGGAAGCCCGCTTTGAAAAGCTCAAGAGAGCAATGGCAAAGCTCGGCATCACCGGTATGACCGTCACCCATGTCATGGGCTACGGCGCTCAGAAGGGCAAGCCCGAGTATTACAGAGGCGTTCCGCTTGAAACCAACCTCCTGCCGAAGCTGCAGGTCGAGATGGTCGTCTCCGCGATCCCCGTCAGAGACGTCATCGAAACCGCCAAGAAGGCGCTGTACACCGGTCATATCGGCGACGGCAAGATCTTTGTCTATGACGTAGAAAACGTCGTCAAGATCCGCACCGGAGAAGAAGGCTACGACGCACTCCAGGGCGAATGATTCGGACTTTCGGGAGCCGGGATACCGAATAGGTTTAGTTTCCTTTCCCAACCTATCTCATTCTGAATAATAACTCTCAAAAACAGTTGCTTGATATTGCGCTTTCGGCTTCCTTAAGTTATACAGGCTGTGATCCTCACTCACAGCCTGTATTCTTTTTGCCGCGGACGCGGTAGACAACACGCCGCGTTTCTGGTATCATGAAGTATATGACAGAAAGGAGCCGCATGCGTATGATCCGTCTATTATTTGCTTCCGATTCTTTCAAGGGAAGCCTGACAAGCGCCGAGACTGCAGCGCTGCTGACAGAAGCCGCCCGCGAGGTCTTTCCCGGCTGTGAATGCACGGGCGTGCCGGTCGCGGACGGCGGCGAGGGTACGGTGGAAGCCGTCATTTCCGCGATCGGCGGGACCGTTGTGCAGACAGAGGTCAGCGGCCCGCTGAACGATCCGATCAACGCCTCTTACGGCATCTTTGACGGCGGCAGGGCGCTCATAGAAATGTCGGCGGCTTCGGGGCTGGTGCTGATCCCGAAAGCAAAGCGCGATCCGATGAACACCACCACCCGCGGCACCGGCGAGCTGATCCTGCACGCGCTGGACAGCGGCTGCCGGGACATCACCGTCGCGCTGGGCGGCTCGGCGACCAACGACGGCGGCATGGGATGTATGCGTGCGCTCGGCGTGCGGTTTCTCACCGCCGACGGAAAAGAGCTTTCCGGCTGCGGCAGAGATCTGATCTCGGTCGCGCATATCGACTGCACCGGCGCCGACAAGCGGCTGAGCGAATGCCGCTTCACGGTGATGTGCGACGTCAACAATCCCCTCTGCGGAGAAAACGGCGCGGCGTATACCTTTGCAAGGCAAAAGGGCGCCGACGAAAAGGCCGTGAAAGCGCTTGAAACAGGTATGCAAAACTACCGCGGCGTCATCCTGCGCGAATTCGGCGTTGACTGTGACGCCATTCCTGGCGCAGGAGCGGCAGGCGGTCTGGGAGCGGCGCTGACGGTATTCTGCGGCGCAAAGCTGAGATCGGGCATCGAAACGGTACTGGATATGCTTTGCTTCGACAGCCTCCTTGACGGCGTCGATCTGGTAGTCACCGGCGAAGGCAGAGCCGACAGCCAGAGCTGCCGCGGAAAGGTCATGCAGGGCGTCGGAATGCGCGCAAAGGCAAAAGGGATCCCCGTCGTCGGGCTGTGCGGATCTCTGGGGGACGGCGCGATACAGCTGTTCGACTGCGGCGTCGATTCGCTGATGACAGCGGTCGGCGCGCCCATGACGCTGGACAGCGCGATCGGCAATGCCCCTGCACTTTACCGCGAAGCCGCCGTCAGAATGTTCCGCCTGATCCGAGTCGGGATGCGCTTCGGTCAGCGCAAATGACCGCAGGCAGAGAAATCCTCTGAAAAGTGACACTTGATATTGACAGAAATCGATAAAAAATGTATGATGGTTTCAGAGCGATCCGCTGATACCGTGTCAGCGGCAGGAACGCATCCCTTGTGTGAATGATATGCGCATCCGCGCGGAAAAGGAGTACAGCCATGAGCAACGCCAAGATCAACAATGAGATCGACCTGACCTATCCGGAATGCTTCAAGGAGATGAACGAAGCAGAGCTGGCAAGATATTTCAGCACCGCGGAAAATCGCTGGGGCGTTTATGACGCCGACAGGCATATCGTCCTTTCCGTCAGCTGGAACAAAGCGGGTTTCTTCGGCTTTATGACCGACGCGGAATCGGTACTGATCGGCGCCGAGTCCCGCCTGCGCCGCAATCTGCTCAACTATCAGCGTCTCAGCTCCTACAAAATGAAGATCGGCTCGCAGAAGAGTCAGGCGATCCGCTTTGAGTACAGGGTCAACGATTCGGTATCGGTACACACCGGCGATCTCCTCGTATTCAAATACAAAAAGAAATTCTACAGCATCTATTACATCACCCGCAAATCCAACGCGGCCGCCGCCCGCGCCGATCTGGAAGAGATCCTGAAATCCATCAAGCTCGGCTGATCGCAAGCGTGCGTGAGCCGTATCACCGACAAAAAAATAGGGGCTGCCGCAGGTTCGTTCTCCTGCGGCAGCCCTTTTGTCTGTCTTTATGTATCCTGATCATCAGGTTATCGTTCGTTCATTTTTTCGGCTTTCCCGCCGCTGCTCAACCATTCCGTGATACCCGCCGGCTCAAACGCGGCTTCATCATACAGCTTCTGGCTGATACGGACCCTTTCGCGGCATTCCTCACAGCGCAGAATATGATAATTCACTCTTGAAGCCAGTTCCATACTTTCATTGCCCAAGGTATCGAAAGATACAAAACCGGTTATCTCATCATCAGTTAAATGGTTCATATTTTACTCGGCTGTTGATAAAACTGTTTACACGGTTTACCCAATCACTGATCGCAGCCGTACCTCCTTTCTTCATAAAGAAATCTTTATATAAGATCTTTCCTGTCTGGATCCCGCCGGTTTGGGGTTTCTCCAGCTTCTTTATCAAGCAATCCCGTCGCTCCCGTGATAATTCGATCCACGGAAGATCCGAGAGGTACGCCTGTATCAGCTTCCAAAGCTCAAAGAGCGTTTTGTCGCCGAAGGAGTCCACCATAAAATGGGTCGCTTCCTTCTTTTTCAGGTCGTATTCAAGAATCAGCAAGCTCTGCAATAACCAGGTCAGCAGGATATGAACTTTTTTGTTCGCTCCTGCGGCAATTTGAAATGCTGTTGATATTTTTTCTTTTCTGTCTTCATCCAGATCGTCATACAGGGAGACGACGCCGTGACGTTCGTCGATCTGCTTTGTTCTGATATCCATGGCTCTCTGGGCGTTGGCGGTATCTCTTTTGATATTGACGGCGACCTTGAACATCCACGCGTTGAACTGTACGGGATCCCGGTTGATAACGCCGTCCCTGTCGTCGCGCTTCAGAAAGCCGGTCACGCAGGTCTTGATCAGTCGGATCGCGATCTCCTGCATGATATCTCCGTCAAGCTGTCTTCCGCACAGGGCGGGATCCTCGCTGCACCACCGTATCACCACATTGTGCAGGGATTTGTACGCGATGGCACAGAGCATATCAAACGAAGCAGGCTCTTTTTCGGTCAGCTCGTATATCATCAATTCGTATTCTTCATCCGTGAATGACCGCAAATCCTTCACCTCCTGCGCATCAATGACATTATTCTATCATTTTCAGCCCGGCAGGTCAAGACGGTACGCACGGAATCCGGCGTAATTGTGATCCGGGATGATGACAGTCAGCATCATGCCGCGGATCGTTACCAAAGCTTCAGCGTGCTCCTTTCATAGTCCGCCAGCTTATCGGCGGCGTGAGCGCACGCCTCCTCGAACTGCTCCTCCAGAAGATCATACCATACCTCGTCGCGGAATTGCGCGTCCGGTTCGATCACCTCCAGGGTCTTTGCCGTTTCGTCCGTAAAGCTGTACAACAGCTGATTGACGATCAGCCCGATAACACAGCCGTTATGGATAAAACTGCGCGCGCCCAGATTGACCGCCTGAAAATACGGACTGAACGCATAGACGATCCCCGCCGCCCTCAGCATGGAGTGATCCGCGTAATCTGCCGTCACGGTTTCCGTCAGAGAGATCGTCCGAAGTAAACAGATCCCGTCCTCCCCGTCATGACAAACGGTGCCCTCCCTTTCAATGAGGGAGTTTGTCAGGATGATGAGACGCTCCATTCCGTCGCGATAGCCCTTTTTGATCTTCAGCGGAAAACGCACGGAAATATTCAGATCCATTTTCTCAAAATCGATCTCCGCTTCAAAGGGAAAGCCCTCGTCCTGATAGTACACCGTTCCGGAATACCCCAGCCGCGGTTCTTCCATGCGGATGAGATCGGTCACCTGTACGCCGTGCACACGCGCGTTTATCGTACTTAACAGCATGCTTTCATATTCTCTACTGATCATAGTTACCTCCTGATATCGGTTCCGTTGCGCTTCAATTGCCCCGCCTTCCGGCGGGAACGCTTTTGTGCTTTAAACATATAACGCTTTGCCGCGGAGTTTTTCGCAGATTTTAATAAATTACGCGCGAACATTTTTTCTGTTCTGTCGTTATTTGTTGCAAAGCGCCGCGCGATAACGTATAATACAGTCAGACCATCCGTGAATACGGAGAAACGTGAGGAACACAAATGGAATTCTTCTTTATTATCAGCATCATCCTGTCTGTTGCCGCAATGGCCGGCGTACTGATACCGGTGATCCGCCGCTTTCGCCGCAAGGGCAGCAAACGATATGTTTTTACCTTTGTACATCTTCTGACGTTCGGCGTCTTTCTTTCAAGTCTGATCATCCATCTCCCCTTCTATTACGCGGACTTTGAATTTCTCGACCCCTATACGTTCATCCGCCCGATACTGATGTCCGTCCACAGCACGCTGCAGGCATTTGTTCTGGGCTTCAATTACAAGGATCTGATCGACAGCATGCCCGCGCTGAATCCGTTTCTCAACGCGGCGTATACCTTTTGGGTCGCGACGCTGTATGTCGTAGCGCCGATCCTGACCCTGACCAATATCCTCTCCCTGTTCAAGGATCTGGGGGGAGAGCTCCGGATCAGATTCAACCGCAAAAAGCCGCTGTACATCTTCTCCGAGCTGAACCCGCAGTCCATTGCGATGGCTAAGAGCATTTATCAGCGCCGCGCCGACGCGAAAAAGGACGGCAAAAAGGTCCCGCGCCAACTGATCGTGTTCACTGACGTGTTCTCCAAGGAGGATGAAACCGATCAGGAGCTGCTGGACGAGGCGCGCAGTATCGGCGCGATCTGTCTGAAAGCCGATATCACCCAGTTCAGCCTTCCCGAAAGCAGCTGCCAGATGGAATTTTTCCTGATCGGCGTGAACGAATCGGAAAACATCGAGCAGACGATCACCCTCAATGAACAGTGCAAGAAATATCCCAACCGCTCACTCTTTGTCTTTTCCTCAAAGCCCGGCGCGGGTTATATCCTCGATACACTGGACAAGGGCGGGCATACCGTCAGCCCGCAGACAAAAAGCGCCGTGAACGCGGACGTCAAGGCGTTTCTCAGCGGTACGGAAAACACGGAAAAAACCTATCAGATAGAAAACTGCTACTATATCCGCCGCATCGACAGCATCAACACGCTGACGGTCAACACGCTGACAGACAACAAGCTGCTGGAGCCGCTGATCCGGCAGGCGTCACAAAGCAAAACGATCTCACTGATGATCGTCGGCTTCGGCATGTACGGCGAGGCATTTCTGAAAAACGCGCTCTGGCTTTTCCAGCTTTACGGCTTCAGGCTGTGCATCAACATCATCGATACGCTGGACGCCGAATTCCTAAGAAAGAGGATCCGCAAGGAGATGCCTCAGATCGACGCCCATCGGATCGACGCTGACAGCACATCCTGCCTGCGATACTGCTCCGATGCAGAGGGCGACTGCCGCTACGATATCCGCGTGTACCCCTCCGTCGACTGCGACACCTCCGACCTGAGCGACCTTTTCCTCGAAAAAGAAAAAGAGGAAAAGGACTATGCCTCATTCTCCGGCACACAGCTGTCGATCGTTACGCTGGGCGAGGATGACAGAAACATCGAAATCGCCGTTGAGCTGAGAAGACTGTTTGACCGGATCAACCGCGTCAACGAAAAGCAGGCGAAGAAATCCCCCGACGAAACGCCCGTCATCTGTTCCGTCGTCTATGACAACAGGACCGCTAAAAATCTCAACTGCAGCGCCGACGGCACCGGCATCATCAACTACAAGGGTACGCCGTTCCATATCCATTTCATCGGTCAGCTGTCGAGCCATTACAACTATTCCGTGATCAATCACATGAAGCTCAGGGAAAACAAAGCCATCTGGCGCCACTTTGAATGGATCAAGTCGGAGGAATCCCTGCGTGCGTGCTACCGCTGCGATCTCAGCTCCGTCAAGGATCCCCAAACGCGGGAAATGCTCGAGGCGTTCCGCAAAGAAATGAAGGATCATTTCGATACGAGATGCGGCGGCCGGGAGACCTGGGGCGACGACTACCTCTATCAGGACGGCGAGCCGGTCCCCGCCTACGTCATGGACAGCATCCTGTCCTACACCAACTTTGAATACTACCGGAATTCTTCGATCGCCAGAGAGATCCATCAGGAATTGCTCAAGCAGTATTTCCCCGCGTATTTTGACGCGTTCGATCCACAGCACCGTCACAGGGACATCCCGGTCTGCTCCTGCGAAAAATGCAGGACGCAGAGGATCACGGAGCATATGCGCTGGAACGCGTATATGAGCGTCAACGGATACATCTATTCCGATAAGCGCAGCGACCGCGCCAAAACGCACAATGACCTGACCCTGTGGCAGGAGCTCGACGCACCGGAAAAATACAAGGATTGACGATCCCCGATACATAGAAAAGGGCAGGATGATTCCTGCCCTTTTTGCTTTTTCATCACGCAAAACCGAATCCGATACTGCGCTTTTCGCTCTCCATCAGCTGTGTGACGGATCGGCTAGAGCATGCCAGCTCGAAATCCTGCGGAAGCAGACACAGCTTATCCTCGCCCTCGGCGTTCTTTCTGACGATCGCCTTGCTGAGCGTCAGCTCAAACAGGTTGCGCACAAAACGCGCGTTGCTGAATTCCTTCTGCTCGATCACGTCGGTGTCGATCGCCGCGAAATAATCCCTCACGCTTTCGGCAAAGGCGTCGCTGTATTCGACCGATCCGGGGATCATCGAGAAGAAAATGTCCGTCAGCTCTTCCCTGCTGTAATTCGGGAACTCCATATTATACGGCATTCTTGACGCCAGGCCGGGATTGCCGTTCATCAATTCCTTCATTTCGTCGCTGTAACCCGCCATGATCACGACAAAGTCGCTGCGGTGATTCTCCATCTCGCCGATCAGCGATACCAGCGCCTCCTTGCCGTAATCCTTGGAATCTGCGCCGTCGGAATACAGGGAGTACGCCTCATCGATAAACAGCACCGACCCGTAAGCGTCGCGGCAGATCCTCTCTGTCAGCGGCGCGGTCTGTCCGATATAGGAACCGCACAGGTTTCTGCCGGTCACCTCGAAGAAATCGCCCTTTGACAGGACGCCGTTCTCCTTGAGCAGCTTGCCGAGGATCCTGGCGACCGTGGTCTTTCCCGTTCCGGGATTGCCGGAAAAGCGCATATGGATGCATGGGCTTTCCAGCGTCTTTTCCTTTTTGATATACGCGATCGTCTGGGCGATCTCGCGGATCTGCTCCTTGATCTCGCTCAGTCCGACCAGCTTATCCATCAGCTCGTCGGCGGTATATTCCCGTTCTTCCTCGTCGGTCACAAATCCTGCCATATCCTCTGCGCTGATAAAGTTTTCCGTTACGCCGCGCCGTACATCCGCGCACTGCTTCTGATAGACCATCTCCCGCACCAGCTTGTTAACGGTCATTTTCTCATAGAACTTGCCCTCGTTCTTTTCGGCGATGATGCGTCTTCTGAACAGCTCCCATCCCTTATCGTCTGTTTCATAGTCGTATTTGCTCAGCTTGGTCTTTGCGTATTCGATCAGCTGATCCATCGAAAGCGGCGGGAACTTCACCAACCGGACAGTCAGCACATCGCTCAGCGTCTCATAGACCTTGTTCATGCTTTCCGCGTCAAGATAAGGGATACGGAAGACTACGACAGCGCGGGTACAGTTCTGTTCCAAAAAAACCAGAAATCGTTTCAGATCCGGATTCTTCAGCTCGGACATCCATTCCGTGATATCGATACAGATCAGATTGATGCCTTTTCGGATCGCCGAGGCAAAATTGGTCGACGCGTCATGAAAGAGCTGCTGCTTATCCTTCTGCGGCGGAACGCGGAGCGTCTCATGCCCGTCGACCCTCAACATATTCATCAGCCCATTCATAGAGATGACCTCGCGCATGGTCTTCAGATAATCCTCGATATCGGATCCGTCTCCGATCGCAAACAGGTAGTATTGATGCGCAAAAATATCATAGGTATCGTCATCCCTGATGCGAGGCGCGACGTCGATGAATTCCTTCATCAGCTTCTTAAAATCGTCCGCGCCGATCATCGGCTCGATGTAGGTCTCATAGTATTTCTGCCCGCTGAAGCCGGATTCTGTTGTTTTATAGAATTCCATATGCTACCTCTTTATCGTTTGATCCTGTTTTCATCATATTTACTGCTCCGTCACGCACCGTCAACCAGCGCTTCCCTCAGCTCCGTATACCCGGCTGATACCTCCAGCGCCTTACAGCGGATCGCTTCGTTGTACAGACCCCATCTGCGATGCGGCACCTCGTGCCGGTAAGCAAGCTCATATATATCCGAATAGCTGACGTCCATCCAGTCAAAGAGGAACACCGTCCGGTCATCTTCGCGGACGATCGTGATGCTGTCCTCATATTCCATATATCGGTCGATCACGCCGACGCAGTAGTACCTGAAGGGCGAAACTCTGTGCCTCACCCTGAACACCGCCTCGGCTCCGTCCTCGAAATGAAGGTGATATTCCTTGTCCTCCGGGTCTGGATCCTTGAGCAGAACGTCAAGGTCAAGGCATCTTTTGCCGTAGACGAAGCACTCTGCGGGGTCATCCTTGAGTCCCTCGGGCGGCTCCTCCCTGTGTACGGTCAGCTCCGGCAGTGTCATACGGTGATACGGGACGCCCAAGAACGCTCCCGAAGACAGGTAATACTTTACCGGGATCAACAGCGCGTCCGTCACCGCAAAGAACCACGCCATCGCCTTTGCGATATCACCGCCGCATCCCAAAAAGCTCTCCATCCACGGCTCTGCCGTGACAGAGCCGGACTCACGCCAAACCCTCTGCGCGTTTTCCATCTCTTCGATGCTGACGGCAGCCTGACCGATCTGTGTGATCCCCTTGAGCGCCAGCATCTTCTCCGCGACAGGAACCGTATATGTCCTGTAGAAGAGATGCCGCTTCAGCCTCGGATTCCTCCGGATGAGCGCCGCCTCATCGTGCAGATATGCTTTCAGCGCGTTCAGAACGCTTTCGGGCGGTTCGTTCCGGTGCTCTTCAAAAACCGTCTCCGGCGTGATGCGGAAACGCTCCTCAACCCCGTCAGAATCGGGCAGAAGAAAATCCAGCACCGCGGAAAGAAGCCCCGCCGCCTGCCGCGGAAACGCCGTCTCCATCCAGCTGATATTCTTTGTTGCAAGGATACCGCCGACGGTATATATCCCGTATTCATGTAAAAACGCACAGGTCACGGGCGGCAGTCCCATTTCATCGACGGGCGTATCTGCCTTATCGACCGAGTGGTCGATCACCGCGTCTGTCAGCTTATCGCGGTACTGCAGGATCTCCCACGCGAGCAGCCGCGACTCCTCCTCCGCGATCTCCCGGTAATCAGGCGTTTGCGCTATGATGCGGTCGCGCTCTTCTTCAAAGCTGTCCGACGCAGCGAGCTTGTCGCGTTCCTCATCGGGCAGGCGGCACAGGATATGGTTTTCGATCCGGTCGCACAGCTCCTTTTGGAGATACGCGACAAATTCGTACGCCGTCGCGGGATCGTCAAAGCTGATCCCGAAGCGCGTCAGATCATCGGGCGTAAACTGAAAAAAATCGATCATTCCTTCATCTCCGTTCCGCTCAGCCCGTCAAAATCGGCTTTGATACTTCAGATTATACTATCTGACGATTTTATTTGCAACAGAATTGTGCAAAACAACATAAAGAACGATATCTTCTCACAACAATGATGATAATTGACAAACTAATTGTGCAGTTTACACAAAATTCATTATTTTCATTGATTATTTTGATTTATTAGTTTATAATGACTATAATAAAGGGTATTATACTCTTTTGTCAGGGAAACGATCGAAAAATCCATCCGAGAGTCAAGGCTGCGTCACTTAAAGAGGGGATTTGCATGAAGAAGCTGAAAATCGGAGAGCGTTCCAGCTATCTGATCATCATATCGGTCTTTCTGATACTGGTCAATGTAACGCTCGGCGTATTTTTGATCAGTCTTTCTCAGCGCGCGCTCACCGCCCAGATCGAGGGCAGAATGCTGGATATCGCAAACACCGCGGCGGATATGCTGGACGGTGACGATCTCAAAAAGCTGAAGAAAGAGGACTATGATACAAAGGAATATCAGGATATCATCAAAACGCTGCAGGGCTTCCAATCCAATATCCAGCTCCAGTATATCTACTGCATCCAGCGCGTCGGTGAAAAGGAATTCGCCTTTTCCGTCGACGCCACAAAGGATGACCCGGGCGAGTTCGGCGATCCCATCGTCTATACCGACGCGCTTTATGAGGCAAGCCTCGGAACGGCGTCGGTCGACAAAGTCCCCTATGAGGATGCTTGGGGACGCTTTTACAGCGCCTACAGCCCCGTATTTGATTCGATCGGCGGCGTCGCCAGGATCGTTGCCGTTGATTTCAGCGCCGACTGGTATGAAAATGAGGTCTTTGCGCTGGTGCGCACGGTACTGATCATCTGCGGGCTTTCTCTGCTGGCGGGCTGTCTGATCGGCTTTGTCATCACCGAGCGTACCCGCAAGCGCAACCGCAGACTTTACGCACAGCTCAACTCGCTGGCGGACAATGTCGAGGATCTTCTGCGCGAGGTCAGCAACACCATCCATACAGAGCACAATCACCCTCTGCGCTCCGATACGGACGGCACAGGCAGCGAGGCGGGCGATCTGAGCAGAAAAATCACCTCCATGCAGGAGGACCTGCGTAAGGAGATCGCCTGCGTCCACCGCATGGCATATATCGACGCGCTCACCTCGGTGGGCAATACGGCGGCGTATCTTGACGCCGGCAAGCGCCTGAACCAACAGATCCGTTCGGGAGTCGCCCGATTCTGCGTCGCCACCTTTGATCTGAACGGTCTCAAGCAGATCAACGATAATTACGGTCACGATAACGGCGATAAGGCGCTGGTCGACGCGGCGGGCATTCTTGTCAAGGTCTTCGGCAAAGGCAACGTCTTCCGCGCGGGCGGCGATGAATTCATCGTCATCGTCCCGGACAGCTCCGCAGAGGACATGGACAGGCTTTTCAGGCAGACGGACGAGGTCCTCGCCGAAGAAAACAAAACGGTCAAATCCTACCGCCTTCCGCTGTCTATTTCAAAGGGCTATGCCGTTTATGACAAAGAAACCGACGCGGATCTCAAATCCGTTTTCCGTCGTGCGGACGAGGCGATGTATCAGGACAAGACCGACTATTATCTGCATAACGGCGGAAGCCCCAGATAACATAACCGCATACAAAAGGCCGCGGCGTCACATCCGACGCCGCGGCTTGATTCTTTTATTCTGTTTTGAACGACGGCAGCGACGCGAATGTCTGCGCCATGATCTCATACGAGCGTTTCAGCCGCTCGGTAACGGTCACATCCTTCAAGCCGTCAAAGCCCGTATCGTACAAAGGGATCTCTCCCCCCTGCCCCGCGCCGATCCTGATCGTTTCAAAATCGGTAAAGGTGATATCCTTCCCCGTCAAAGGCGCCGTACACGCCTTGGTACGGGGATTTTTGATGCCCAGCAGATACCACGCGATCCGCATCTCCAGCTTGTTCCCCGCAAGGCAGAGATCAGCCTGCGCATCATACTCCTCACTATCGGGGTTCGCGTTGCCGAAGCGCAGCCTGCCGGTCTCATAGTATTGCGGCTCGATGGTCCGGTCTTCGTCGGGCAAATACATCTCATTTGCCGTCAGAAGAAAGATGGGGTCATATTCTCCGCTGTTTTGTTCCTTCGGCTTTGTCTTATCCTTGCCGAAGATCTTCCGCAGGACCGACTGCTTGAAGTAGAATTCATCCCGGATCGCGTCACAGCGCACACGGGTATCCTCTTTCCCGCGGATCTCGATGAGATAGTCGACAGGCTGAGAAAAGCGAAGGTCGGTATCCTTGACAAAGGTGCTTCCCTCACCGGTGATCTGCACCGGCACATAATAGGTATCCTGATCAAAGTCGAAACCATCCGGCAGCGTCACCAGAAGATGCAGATACTCCGCGTCATATTTGACGCAGACGCGGCTTTTCCCCACGCCTGTTTCGTCGTTCCATTCCGAGGTATCGCCGTCCGGATAGCTGACCGCCGTATCGAACGCCAACACGCCGTAGCTCTGCTCGGCGGAGGACAGATCATGGATCCTGTCGCTTGCTTTTTTCGGATAGTACATCGTCATGTTCCACGTGCGCTTGAACCACTCGTCCTGCCAGCTGAACAGCAGTCCGCCGCAGCAGCCCGACTCACATATCGCGCGCGACATCCGCGCGTCCAGCTCGCCCTGCTCCTGCTCGGTCAGTCCTCCCTGCTGATAGCCGTTGATCCCGGTGTGCGCGATCCCGCGCGAGGTGCTGAGTCCGTACTCCGCGATCAGCAGCGGCACGGAATGGATTGCCTTGAGATCCCTGAGATAGGCGGCATAGTTATCCTCGGCGGAAACGTACTCCGCCTGGTGATTCATGAACTCGGGATAGTACGGATAGACGTCCACCGCCGCGAACAAGCCCGCGTGATAGCCGTCGCGCGGTACGATATGCTCCGTGTTGACGCTGACCGCGTCCTCCTCGTCGACGAACGGCTCGTTGGAATGCTTCATCGCGTCCAGCGTCTGCCAGTTGAGGAACGCGACGGGTATCTGACAGGAATAGGTCTCTGTTTCATACCGGATCAGCGTATCGCCGACCTCGCACAAAAACGCCTCAAACGGAGAGGAATCCTCCGTCGTTTCCAGATACTCTCCCCGATAATCCGACATGTCGGGATGGGAAACATTGGTCTCATTCACAAATTCCGCGGGATATTCCAGCCCGAGGATGTAGCCGACCACATAAGAGGAAACGTCACACCGATAGATCGCGGGATCGAACGACCCGTAGACCGTATAGTCGCTGGAGCCGTGGATGATGTCGATCGTTTCCTTCACGGAGCGCTTGAACGCGCCGATCAGGATCTGATCGCTTTCCAGCGCGTCGGTCAGCTGGTACATCAGGTCCTCCGAAAACCAGATCCCCTGTATCAGATACAGCGGCGCGTCTGCGTGCTTTGTATTGTAGTCATACAGCGCCTGATAAAAATGCGGATTCATCACCGTGAACACGCGCACGGTATTCACATTCATCTGCGCCATCTGTCCGAACCACCGCATGTAGGTATCGTAAGACGTATCGGGATCGCTCAGATCTGTCTGCGGCTCCGTCAGTCCCAGATTCACGCCCTTGATATAGAACAGCTCTCCCGTATCATCGCATCCGCGCCGGTAAAAATATCCGTTGTCCGCGGCATAAAAGGGCATATACAGCCCTTTTGTCTGAGGCAGAGAGATCTGCTGCTTTACCGCAGTCTCCCCGCCGTCCTGATGATCGGCACAGGCGGCGCATGAAAGCAGCACCAGCAGGACCGTCATCAACAGCGCCGTTATCCGTTTCATGCAGTCACCTCTTTCTGTCAGCGATACCGCAGATCATGTGCGGTATCGTTTTATTGACCCTTGCTGCGATAGGTCTGCAAATACTCCTGCAGCTCAAAGTAAGACGGCTTGAGCCGTTCGTGCCATGTGGGGACAGCCCACTCCTTGTAGGAATAGGAACCGGCAAAGGTGATGCTCAGCGCCTCGTCCCCCCTGACGACGCCGAAGCCGAAATCAAAGCTATCGTAATCCTGCGGCATAAAGACCTGCGTCTCATTGAAGTCGCCGATCTGCTGCTTGGTGGAGGGATCCATCACATTCAGCAGCTGCCACGGGATGCGGATCTCCACCCCGCCGTCACCGTAACAGAAATCGCTCAGCGAGGCGTAATCCTCCGACTCGGGATTGGCGTTGCCGTACTGCAGCTTACCGGTCTCGTAGGTCTTATCGGGCACCTCCGCGCCGGTACCGCCGACGGTAAGGTGATAGCCGTAGCACATCAGCATCTCGTCAAAAATGCCGCTGTCCTTTACGTCAGCGTCCTTAAGCACCGGATAGTCCGAAAGGATCCGCGAATCGACATAGTAATAATTGAACGCGTCGTAATAGCGGTCAACATAGATATGCGAATCCGACGCGCCGTGCAGCTTGATCAGAAAATCCGCGCCGTCATCAAAGCGGACGGACGTATCCTTGATCCTCGTATTGCCCTGTCCCGCGATCGTGTTGATCGGGATATACAGCGTGTCGTTGTTGAAATCATAGTTCTCCGCCTTCACCATCAGGTACAGATAACGCTCGTCGCTCTGGACAAACAGCTCGCCCTGTTCGTTTTTGACGACCGATTCCGCGCTCGTCCAGTCAGACAGATCGCCGTCGGGATAGCAGAGCGTATAGGTCTCGCCGGGATCGAACGCCATGATGCCGAAGCACTGCTCGGTCGTCTGGATATTGGACCAGAACGGACGGCGGTCGGGCAGATCGAACATGACGTTGTTCCACGTACGCTTGAACCACTCGTCCTGCCAGGTGAAGATCAGTCCCCCGGCATAGCCGGTATCATGGATGGATTGGATCATATCGATCAGCATCGCGCCCTGCGCGTTTTCATCCACATGACCCTGATTGTATCCCATAACGCTTTCATGTCCCATACCGCGCGAGGTCGGGATACCGAACTCCGCCACCAGGATCGGAAGGGTATGCACCAGCCGCAGATCCTTGAGGTACGCGGAATAGGTATCCACCTTACCGTTTTTGTTGAGATTCAGCAGATAATCCTCCTGATAATTCAGGCTGTCGGGATAGTAAGGGTAGATGTGATAGGAGGCGAACATCCCGGGGCCGAAGTTGCGGAACTTGACGTTCTCGGTGTTGACCTCCGCCTTATCCTCGTCAAAGTGCGGCTCGTTGGGATGACTCAGCGGATCGGTGGTGATCCAGTTGGTGAAGGCGAGCGGCGCCTGGAACTGATACTCGCTCGTTTCATGATCGATCAGCGCGTCTCCCACGCGGCACAAAAACGCCTCGAACGGGGTAGCGCTCTGGGTATAAAGATAGTTGCCGTCATGATCGCGCATTTCGGGATGCTGTGAGTTGGTATTGATGACGAGATTGGGATCCCACTCGATGCCGATGATCCATCCCGCCAGCCAGCGCGACACATCCGCGTGATAGGTGCCCGACGCCTTGCCGGGGCTGTCGGGGATCACCGCGCTGCCGTGGATGACGTCAACGATGTGCAGCGCGTCCTGCTTGAACTCGCTGAGGATCTTCTCGTTTTCCGCGTAAACGTCGCCCAGCCGCTCGATATCATCCTCATTGACCCAGATCCCCTGGAACAGATAGATGGGATTTTCCGCGGTGCTGTTGAAGTCCTTGAGCGCCAGATAGAATTGCGGACGCATCGTCGTGTAGATACGGATGCAGTTGCAGTTCATTTTGCTGATATTCTCGAACCACCGAAGATAGGTATCGTAGCTGATGGTCAGATCGCCCGGAAAAAGCGACGGCTCTGACGCGCCGATATTGACGCCCGTCATGAACAGCTCCTGCCATTCGCCGTTGCGATAGACATGCAGAGAGCTGCCCTCCGCCTTGAAGCGGTAGCTCAGATTGTTCTCGGTATCCAGATACTCCTCGCCGGAGTCGTCTGCCTGTTCCTTGTTCTCCTTCTCCCGCGGAAAGATGGAGATCTGCTTGATGCCGAACGGCGCAAGCAGACCTGTCTGTGCAAGCAGAAAGAGCACGAAGACCGTCGCAATAACGGAAATGACAACCTTTTTCATTGCTCAAACTCCTTGCGTTTAATTTTGCCCCACGTTTTATGCAGCTTGCGGTACTTGAGGATCCCCTCCACGCGGAAAAGCGTGATCAGCTGACGATAGCCGAAGTTTTCCAGTATCGCGTATACCGAGATCGCGATGCTCTGCTTTGCGGTCATGGCGGCGCGGTGGGTATACTGCTCCAGCACCAGACTGCCCTGTGAGAGAATGACGCCCAGGGCGACCGACAGCAGGAAATAGATCACGAAGAAAAACAGATTCAGCTCGCCCATGATCAGCGTGAACGGGATCAGGATATAGCCGATCGCCTCGATCAGCGCGCCGAACAGCTCAAAGATCCAGTTGTACGGCACGGAGAGCAGACCGACAAAGCCGTATCGCGGGTTCAGCGTCATGCCGCGGTGGGTGATCAGCGTGTCCATCAGACCGATCTGCCAGCGGCGGCGCTGACTGCGGATATCGTTGACCGACATCGGTCCCTGTGTCCAGCAGACGGACAGCTCATTGAACTTGACGCGGTATTTTTTGTGATTCTTTCTCATATAGCGGTGGATACGGACAACGATCTCCATATCCTCGCCGATGGTGTTCCTTTTATAGCCGCCGACGTCGATGACGGTCTGCTTGCGGAACAGACCGAACGCGCCCGATACGATCAGCAGAGAGTTGGAGGCGCTCCAGAAAACACGCCCCATCAGGAACGAGCGGTAATACTCGACGATCTGGAAGCGTTCGATCAGCTTTTTCGGCATGGTAAAGCCCTTGAGCTCGCCGTCGACGATCTTCGAGCCGTTGGCGATACGCACGATACCGCCGGCGACCACGGTGCGCGAATCCTTGATGAATTCCATCGACAGCCGCAGCAGCGCGTCCTTTTCCACGCGCGAGTCGGCGTCAAGGCAGGTGAACAGCGGATAGCGCGAAATGTTGATGCCCGCGTTGAGCGCGTCGGATTTGCCTCCGTTCGCCTTCTGCACATACAGCAGGTTGGGATACTCCTTGCTGTAGTATACCGCCTCGATCTTCTGTGTCGGTATCTGACAGCGGATGGACGTTTCTATTTTATGCATATGGAACGCGTTGATGACCAGCTCTCCCGTTTTGTCGGTAGAGCCGTCGTTGACCACGATGATCTCATACATCGGATAGTTGATCTTCATCAGCGAGCGGATATTCTGCACGATATTCTCCTGCTCGTTGTAGGCGGGGATGATCAGAGAGATCGGCAGCAGATTATCGCTGTCCACATAGCTGTGAAAGTCGTCCGAAAAGGATTTGCTGAAGTCGCGGTGAACGCGCACAAAGGATACAAACAGCTGGATGATATAGATCACGCTCAGCAGCAGCGTAAACGCCATACAAAAGTAGTTGAAAACGACGATGAAGCTGCGAACACCGTTCAGAAAGCCCATGATCCGTCCCCCTTTCCTGTTGATCAGTGATTCATCCGAAGGCGTTAGCCTTCGGTATCGACCGTTCTGTACAGCACGGTCTTGACGGCGTCGGCCGCAAAGCGGTCATAGCCGCCGAGGATCTCCTCCAGATCGCGCGGAGAGATATCCATCCTGGTGATCGCCTGTGCGGCAGTCTGGCGCACCCACCATTCCTTATCGCTGAGCGCGTGCTTGACCGACGCAAGCGCGGTCGGAGATTTCAGCCGCGACAGTCCGCGGATCGCCGCCGACCGGATGACCCAGTCCTTGTCCTTTGCCGCCATCTGCAGGATCTGCTCGTCCTCCGGATAGCCGAAGGCGCTCAGCGCCTTGACGCAGGCGATCTTCATCTGTATATCGTTGCCGCTCGCGCCCTCGATATACATCGGTCGGAATGCCTCGATCCGATAGCGCTCCAGCGTCTTGATGATGGTGCATTTCATATATTTGTTGCACTTTTCAAAAAGGCTTTCGGCAAGCTCCTGACGGCTGCCGGTGAATTTATCGAAAAACTCGTTGACGATCCTGCCGGAATACAGCCGGTCGTCCTGGATGCTCAGCAGATATTCGGACACCTCATAGACGTCGCCCATGCAGCACAGCGCCATTGCGGCGTTGTAGGCGAGATCACGGCTCTTGGTATCGACGCATTCCTTGATCTTGTCGCGGTACTCCATCGCGCCCAGCTCCGCTAGGCGTCGGCAGGCGTAGCCCTTGTGATAAATATCGCCCTCGTCGAGCATCTTCGCGTAAATGCCGACCGGGTCGACCTCATCGTCGATGCGGCGGATCAGAAGCTCCTGCGCTTCGACGTCGTCGTGATACGCGGTGCCCTTGTGTTCGCGGATGGTCGCGATCGCCATCTCATAGACCTCAAAGTCGCCGTTGATCTCATTCGCCAGCGCCTTGATCTCCGTATTCCTGCTGTTTTCGGTGGGGGCATAGAGCACTCCCTCGACATGGACGTCCATCCGTCGGCGGATATCCTCGATCCGCGCCGTATGCTCGTCCTGAAGCTCTGCCAGACGGTAGTGCATCACATACTCTATCCCGATGATCAGCAAACAGATCAGCAGTCCGATAACGCTGATCAATTCGATTTTCACGGCGTTATCCCCCCTTGCTGTCACTTACGGTGATTTTTGCCGAACGTTGCTGCCGGCTCAGCCGGCAAAATAGTTTCTCAGTATCTCAAAGCTTTCCTTGCGTCGGTGGGCGTATTTGACCGTTTCCCATTTCTCCCACGCAAAGACCTTGTAGCCCGGATCGTGCTTGTTCTCGGGGAAGGCGTAGATCAGGTCGCCCTCCTTGCGCTCGCCGACCATCACGGAAACCAGGATGCCGTTGGTGGTGACGGTGCCGGCGGACGCCTTATCAAAGGAGGCGTCGCTGATGACCAGCTTTTTCGACGGATCGGCGACGTTCAGCCATGTCCACGGCAGGCGGATATAGATGGTGGAGCCTGTCTGATAGAACTGCGTGTCGCCGGTATTGAAGCCGCCGTAGGTAAGGTCGGCGACCTTGTTGTACTCACCCGTATAGCTTTCCTTGGTGGCGGCGGAGCCGCGGCTGCGGTCATAGCTGTGCATGACATAGAGGGCGGCGTTCTGCTTGCCCTCGAAGCGCAGGGTATATTCCATACCGGAAAGCGAGTTGGGCGTGAAGTCCTTGGCGTAATAATACTCGCCGTCGTTGCGCTGATAGGTATCCAGACCGATGAACATCGCGTTGGTCTTATAGTCCAATTCCTCAAGCAGCTGCAGCGTGATATACACATAGCCCGCGTCGCTGTTCATGGAGACCGCCTGGACCAGATCGTCATCGGACAGGATAAGTCCGGGCGTCTGAGGCATCACGCTGTCCGCGGCGACGACGCCGGTCATCTGCTTTTCGTCACAGGTATTGTGCCACAGATAATCGCTGCTGCCGCCCGCGGTGAAGAAGCGCATGTCATCGGAGGTCTGCGCCCAGCTGTCGTTGAGATCATACACGGTCGCGCCGAGCAGCCCGCAGTCCTTTGCGGCAGTCAGCGCGTCGACGATCGCCGCGCCCTGTTCGCTTTCGGTCATCGCCTGCTGACCGAATATCGCGTTGACGTCGGAGAACGACACGCCGGAGATCAGAGCGGGATTTGCAAGCCGATCGACCTCGGCGAGCGCCTTGCTGTATCGGACATATACCGAATCGTCATATCTGCCGGTGCTGTCGATCAGCTCTCCGCTGACCGCGATATCATTGAAGTAATACTCTCTGCAGTCGTCAGACGCGATATCGCTGATGAAATACGCGTCGGGATGCCTGACATAGGGAAGTCCCTTCAGCAGGCGCATATCGCCGCGCACCGCGATCGGAGTAAAGTAGCCGTATTTTTCACGGGATACGCTTTGCGCGGTATCGTACAGATAAGCGGCAAAGCCGCAGACGCCGCTGCTGCTGCGCGTATATTCGCCCTTGTAGGAATAGGAGGAAAGGCCGCTGATCTTCTTGAGCGTTTCGGCGTTCAGCCGCGGATCGACGGAAAGCCCGAGCACGTATTCGGAAACGTCGATAAAGTAGGTCGCCTTTCCCAACAGCTCACCCTGTGCCGCAGTGTCGCCGTGCAGGGCTTTGATCACGTCTGTGATGCTGTCGCGCCATTTTTCCAGTCCGTCGTCGGTCAGATAATCCGCGGGGTCAAGCCCCTCCGGCGCGCCGACGCACTGCAGGATATAGATCTTATCACTGTTATTCTTGTTATGTCTGCTGACCGCGGCGTAGAACTCCGGCGGCAGCAGCGTTTTTGCCTCGATACAGTTGACGCCGAGATCATGCGCGTCCGCGATCAGCTGTTCGTAATAGGTGAAGTCGCGCGAATAGGTATTCTTTCCAGGCTCCTGCGCGTTGATCGCCGTCGCGTTCAGACGCAGACTGCGCCATTTTTCATCCTCCAGCACCTGGAAACTGCCGCCGTTGACGCGGGATACCTCCTTGTGCGGCTCCTTCGCCTCTGCATAGGTCGTCGATCGGGTGTCGTCCAGGATATGACAGATCAGCGGCGTATAGAAGCGCCAGAAGAAGTTGGAGATGTCGCCCTGACGGTCATACGACAGGAACTTGAAGAACCAGTTGGCAAACAGGAAATCGCCGTAACGGTCGCCGTTGACATAATCGTTGAAGTCGCCGGAGAAAAAGTACGCGGGCGCGTAGCCGTCCACCTGCTTGCGCGAGATCGCGCAGAAGCGCGGCGTCCGGCTGATCTCCTTGATTTTTTCCATGCCCGTGGCATTCAGGTCAAATTCAAAGGTCGCGATGCTTTCGGTGCCGTAGTTCGGCTCGATCAGCTCGAACCAGTTGTAAAAATTGCACTTGCCGCACCCGGAAAACTCCTTTTTGTATTCATCGTTCAGATAGATCTGCAGCAGGTTCTTCGAGTTGAAATCGGTATTCTGCTCAAGGATGAGGATCTCGCCATCGCTCGATACCAGCAGGATCCCGGGGCCGGTAAAGCGCCATTCGACGCCCTCCTGCTGTTCATACATGGGGGGCGCCCAGTCGGGGACGTCGGTGAAGTCCTGCAGATCCACCATATACCTGCCGATCCACTTTGTCGGCGATATGCCGAACAGCGACGTCAGCTGACCGCGGACTGAATCGGACAGCGGAGAGCTGAACAGGGTCGCCTCGCCGATGATCGGCGCGCCGCTTTCATACGCAAAGGAAATGAAGGACATGTCGTCGTCGGAGATCCCTCCGCCAAGCGGCGTGCTTCCGTTGTAGTGACCGAAGGTATCGTTGCCAAGCCCGTAGGCGTCGGCAAGGTAAACCAGATCCGGCTTTGTATCGCAGTCGCTCAGGTCGACGCTGTAGTCATAGGCGCCCTCATCGTCCAGCATCGGACCGTAGTAATCGTACTGGAAGTTGTATTTGGAGCCGTCGTGCTTGACATACCGCTGCTGGTTCAGGATCCAGAAAAAGCCCTGGTGCTTGCGGTAGATGTTCTCCTTGATGATGTTTTCGTCGTTGGCGTATGACAGAACAGTCTTGTCCAGCACCACGACGTTCATCACCTTTTTGGGCAGCAGATGCCAGATCACAAAGGGCAGGATCAGCAGGATCAGTATGACGATAACGACGATATGGTACCATTTCAGCCTTTTTTTGAGTTTTGTCAGCTTTGACGCGCGGACACGCTGCCAGCCCTCAAATTTCTTTTCCTCGGGCGTCATGAGAGCGGTGTTCTGCTGTTGTCGGTTGTCCTGCGGCATGAGAAGCACCGCCTTTCTTTATGATGTCAAACCGTTTCGGACGTCTGCTCTGCGGGAGCGTCGTCCTTTTCCAGGATATAGTCGATAAACTTTTCACAGATCTCGGGGTCAAACAGCTTGCCCTCGTTATCTCTGAGATATGACAGCGCGTCGCCGCGGCTCCACGCCTTTTTGTAGGTGCGCTCCGAAATCAGCGCGTCATACACATCGCACACGGATACGATCCGCGCCTCAACGGGGATCTCCTTACCCTTGAGTCCGTAGATGCCGGAGCCGTTGAACCGCTCGTGATGGTATTTCGCGATGGCCGCGGCTGTCGCCAGCATCGGATCGTTGGCATAGGTCGACAGGATCGTATAGCCGAATTCGGTATGGCTGTTGACGATGACACGTTCTTCCTCGCTGAGCCGCGCCTGCTTATGGATGATATACTTCGGGATCGCGATCTTTCCGAGGTCATGCAGCTTGGAGGCGATGGCGATATGCTCGGCCTTTTCCTCATCCATGCCCATACTCAGGCACAGCGCACGCGTATATTCGCAGATATGTCTCAGGTGGTCGACCGAACAGCCGTTATCCAGCTCGGTGTTTTCCGCCAGCTCCTCAAAAATGATATTGATCTCGCGCTGTCCGTCACGGATGAACAGATTCTCATAGGTGGTTTCCAGACCGCAGTACGCCGTTTCGATCATGCTCATGAAAAAGACGTCCAGCCCGTCGCGGATATCCTCAAAATGGAAGACCGCGCAGATCCTGCCCTCTCCGCGGAGGACACAATCTAAGAATGTTTCCGCAAAGATGCAGTTTTTGCTGTTTTTCAGACAGTTTTCCTCGATGACGGCATAGTTGCATCCGGGAACGCCGCGATTGACGACCTCCTCAAAGCCGTCCGCCGTTCTGACGGCGGCACAGCTGCGGATATCCGTATTATCAGGGTGATACTTATTCAGCAGTGCGGTCAGTTCATCGACCGCCGTCTGATAGAATTCCTCCTGCCGCGCGCAGTTGAGCATGCTCTGCATGAATTGGGAGATATAGCGGACATAGCTCTCATACCGGGTGCTCTGTACGCTCATGGCGCGGTTCTTCTTTTCAAACCGATAGTCATGAACATAGATATATTCCAGAACGCCGCCCACGACAACGGTGGAAACGGCTGCGTCGTAGATATACAGCGTCCGCTGACGGGTCATCAGCAGCACGCCCGCAAACACCGCCATCGCCGCGTAATACGCGCACATGACAAAGACCGGCGCCGCGAACTGGGTACGATGCTCCAGCTGTACCAGCGCGACCTGAGCCGTGTAGACCATCGCTCCCAGCGTCAGCACGCACATTCCGAAGATCGTCAGCTTGACCAGAAGCGGGGTGAACGCCAGCATCAGCATCACCGCGGAGATCACGGCGGCAAAAACGATCGCGACCAGCGACTTGCGGCGATCCTTGAACAGCTTGTTCAGAAACGCCGTCGTCAGCAGGAACGTCATATGCTCCGGTATCGCCGTCAGCCGCAGCCACGCGGGCTCGTTCATCGCGTAGGTCACCTCGGGAAGCAGGTGAAGCATCACCGCGACGCCGACAAACGCCGCGATCAGTCCCGTGAACAGGGAGCGGTAAAATCTGCGCCGCACCATGGACGCCGCGCCGAAGGCGATCACCGCGATCAGCCCGAGCCCCGCAAGGACAGCGCCGATGATAAATCCCTGGTTCAGCGTAACAGCGGTCGCTTCTCCGTCGTTGAGGTAGGTCTCGAACCGCACCGAGAAGGGCAGCTTCATAAACACCTCGACCTGCCGCTCATGGGTGGACGGCTCCAGCGTGATCGCGTTGTAGCAGTTGCCGACATATTCCGTGCTGTCAAAGCGGTTGTTGTACACCTCTTTGCCGTTGATCCTGATTTTCATCGGGGCAAAGTCGGTGATGAAAATGATGTTCTTCGCCTTGTCGGACGGTTCGATGATTTTGGAAAAGTAGATATTATCCTTTTTGACGTCGCTTTCCGTCAGGATGGGATTCTGTGCGTTGAACAGCCGCATCTCGCCGTCCGGGACAGCGCCGGCGCGGTCGGTGTAAAGGTAATTCCATCCCGACAGCCGGTCCTCCTGCGTATAGCTCTCCGCCACATAATCCGCAACAAAATAGACCGCGGCCGTCAGAAGAACGATGATCAGCGCAACGCCTAAAAGGGGGACGACTCCCCCGTTGCTGTTTCTGATATGTTTTTCACGGTCGCGGTTCCATAGTTTCATAATCGTAAATATTCAGCGCTCTGCGCCTGTACCTGCCGGATCACCCGGACAGCCTTGAGTATTTTTTGAGCAGGTTTTTGACGTCCTCGTCGGTGACGGGCGTGTTCTCGGCAGCTTCCTCATCCGCCGCCAGCAGATCGCTGACGCCGTCGAGTATTTGCCGGATCTCCTCCTGCTTTGTCCTGATCTGTCTGAGCGCCTCGCGCAGCCGTTGGTTCTCGCGCAGAAGCGCCGCGTCTTTGTCAGCCATAAATCCTCCTTACTCCGCCGTCAGAGCGCGGATCACGGGCTTGCCGCTGAGCACCTTGACGGTGATGTGCGTCCTGCCCAGCATGGTTTCCCGCTTCAGCTCATTGAAAAAGGTGGTGATGATCTCCGCCTCGTCGCCGTCGATATTCACCGCGTCGATATGATAATAGATGTTGGTGCCGTATTCGGGGATCCACATCTCAAAAATCTCTTTGCCGGGATTGTACAGCACAGAGTCGGTGATCGGAAAATCATCGGTGCCGAACTGATTCTTCAGCTCCCCGCGGATCTGATCGGCAGAAGCAGAGCGATACTGCACCGCCTTGTTGTTGATGCTGTGGAAATCCGGGAAGAACACATGCGTGAACGCATACTGGACAGCGACGTCCACCGGAAGCTCTGTCGGCGTGGAAAAGCTCTTCTGCGCCATCATATACGCCAGCTCATAGGAGCGCAACGCAAAGTCAGCGACCTTCACCTGCACATCGCCGATCATCACCGGCTCGGTTTTTCCGGCGCCGTAGGCATGATAGCCCTCGCGCTCGGTTTCGGCTTCTTCGTCGTCCGCTTTTTCGACGTGATAAGTCGCCGCGGTCTCCTCATCCTGCTTGACATTCGGATCTCTGCCGCAGGCGGAAAGGCTCAGCGCCGCCAATACTCCCGCGCACAGCAGGGACAGTATTTTCAGGGTAACGGATTTCATCTGTATCTCCCCTATTCTAACATAAGTTTCTCTATAAACAAGAATATTCCTTGACTCGGCAAAAGTCAAGTCAAGGAATAGCTTTTATTGGTATCTAACAGACGTTTCTGTCAGCCGACCGACCTGCGCCTTCTATCGGGACCCGGATAAGCGGATGAACAGTTATCAGTAATCCCAGATGTAGTCCTTATAGCATCTGTCGGGATGCTCTTCGTCGATGGTGATGAGGATGTTATCCTCGCCGATGTACTCATAGTTCTTGTAGGCCTTGGCGGTGATGGTAGAACCGAGAGGCAGGTTGACGGAGAGAGATTCGAGAGGCTTGTTGTAACGGAAGTCCTCGATGGTATTCTCGTGATCGATGCCGGTGTCGTATACGACCTTGTCGATGCCGGTCTGCTTATGATAGTCGCCGCTCTTGAAGTGGAAGCGGTATGCCATGAAGCACTTGTTGACGTCGGTCCTCAGGACCTTGTCGCCGAAGGGCAGTACAAAGGTCTTGGTCGCCTCGTCATAGCTGCGTTCGTCGTTTCTGTTGGAAACGCGCACAGTATAAACGACCGTACCCGCAAGACCGATGCCCTCGTCGGAATAGACGCCGTGCTGAGGAGTGAATACCTCATAGGGTCTGTGGATCTTCTTCTCGCTGTTGGCGTCTCTGGTGCTCCAGTCAACACAGCACATCTGGAAGTGATAGTCCTTGCCGACCTCGACCTCTACGGTGTCGCCGGAATAGTAGACGCTGCCGTCCTCAAATCTGACCGCCATCGCCAGCGGAGTGACGATACCCATAGAGACCTTCTGCACGGGAGTGTCGGGCTCTTCGGGGTTGGTGGGATCGGTGGGAGGAACGATGCGCGACCACAGGGAGACGGAGCCGGCGGGAGCGGTGTACATCTTTTCGCCCTTGGTGCTTTCCGCCTTGACGTTTTGGACGTCGCTGATCGCGACAGCTCCCTCGTGGAAGAACCATCTGTCGGAGGAGCCGAAGTACTGATCGTTGATCGAGAGGTTCGCTGCGTCCTTATCGACCGCGTATGACGCGGCAGATACTGCGTAAAGATCGACGTTATCGCCGATGACCAGGCTCTCAGGCACAGGCACAGGACCGTTGCCGGGAGCAGGCTGTTTGCTTGCGCCGATCGCGGGAGAAAGCGAAGCGTTGATCGCGGTCACTTTTGCGTTGCCGGTGATCTCGATATTGCCGCCGGTATGGGTGCCGCGGCCGGTACCGATCGCAGCGCCGCCTCTGTGATCGCCGTCTTTTCTGAAATCAGAGGTGATCGCAGTTACATCTGCGTTGCCGCCGATTTTGATATTACAAACATATGCGTCAGCATTATATTTGGCTGCATTGCTGCAGCCGCGGCCGGTACCGATCGCAGCGCCGCCGGAACGGGATATCGCGCAGACCTTGCCGCCGTTGATCTGGATATCGGTAGCCGATGCGCCGTAGCCGCCGCCGATGCCGACGCCGAAGCCGCCTTTGTCATCTCCGTCGATGATATCCTCGAGGCTGCTGAGCCTGCTGATGTCACAAAGGCTGAAATCCGCGTTGGGATAAGAAGCCGCGTAGATCTCGCCGCCGTTGATGATGATGCTGCCGGACTCGTACTCGCCCACAGCCTTGACGCCGATCGCGCCGCCGCTGGTGCCGTAGCCGCTGCCGATGCCGGTGCCCAAGGTGCCGCCGTACGCGTGGATCACGCCGCCGTTGATGATGATGCTGTTGCCGCTGGAATGAGCGCCGGAACCGATGCCCGCGCCGTAATAGCCGCCGTAGGCAATGATATTGCCGCTTTCGATCACGATCTCACCGACCGTGTTTTTGCTTTCCGCGGAGTTTCTCTCATAGCCCCATGAACCGATACCCGCGCCCAAATTACCGCCGGTAACATTCAGGGTACCTTCGCCTGTGAAGGTGACCTTGGAGCCGTACTGGACCTCGATACCGCAGGACTTTACATTTGCGTCACCCTTGATGGTGCTGTAGCCCTCAAGAATGAAGGTGATGTCGGAGTTGCCCTTGACAACGATCGCGGAACGTCCTGTGTTCTGGATGCTCGCGTTGTTCAGAGTGACCGTACCGGTAACACCGTCGATATCGACGGGATTATTCTCATCACATTCAATGACATAATCGCCGTCCTCCGTGATCACGTCGACAACAATGCCGCCGTCATCAGCGGAGACCGCTAACGGGAAGGCAGTCACCAATAACAATACTGCCAATACTGCTGATAATACTTTTTTCATCGTAATCATCCTTCCTTTCTGGTAATAATGGGTGATTATGCTTCAAAAAACAACCATGTGGGGCTCAACAAAAAAATTAAGACCGCCCGCACAAGAATTACATAGGTAATCATTGATGCAGCCGGTCGGTCATATAGTGTAACTATTTAGACACCTGAGCTTTGCGCCGCCGCCTTTCGGCGGGTCTGCCCCTTTTAATTTATGTTATTATAGCACAGATATTTCCGGATTGCAATAGGTTTTCTGAAAAATTTTCAGTTTTTCCAAAAAATCTTTGCTTTCATAAAGGCGGCAGGCTCACCGTTCCGCTTTCAGCATGCATTTCGCCTCATACAGCTTCTTGTCGGCTGTCATCACCAGATCGAAAAAGTCCGCCTGATTCACGGGACGCGCCGCTACGCTGCCGAAGCTGCAGCTGAACGCTTCATGCCTGTCGTTGATCCTCACTCTGCCGAATTCCTCGTTGAGCAGGTCGAGCTTTCTGCAGAAGCCCTCAATGTCGCTGCTGCGCGAAACGATCAGAAACTCGTCGCCGCCGTACCGGTAGATCTCCTCCCGCCCGAAGACGTTCATCAGGATCTCCGCGAACGCCTTGAGGACGTCGTCGCCCGCCTGATGGCCGTACGTATCATTGACCATCTTGAAGCTGTTGATATCTCCCATCGCGATACAGACGTCCGTATCGATATAATCGGGGATGTTCTGATTGAGCGCGTACCGATTCTGAAGCCGCGTGATGCTGTCATGGTTGGCGATGATCTCCAGCGACTCGTTCAGCAGGTTCGCCTTATTTTTCTGCTCGATATAGTCGTGCGTCATGCGGTAATTGATCACGGCGCCCGCCGCCGAGATCAGCGCCATCATCAGAAAGTTATAGCGGTTGATCGCACCCTCCCTGACCCAGGTATTCAGCCAGATAAAATACAGGACGTAGGACGACAGGATGATAATAACGGTAATCAGCGGACGCGGTCTGATAAACATCACCGCGATCAGCTCACACACGAAAAAGGTAATGATCTGCCTTTCTGCGGCATAGGTCTGTACCGACGCGATCATTCCCCACGCGATCATCAGGCAAAGGAAAACAGTTACAAAGATATTCACGCACATATGATGGTCGGCAATATCATCGACCCTTTTGAAATATCCCGAGCCGATAAAGCCCACAAAACACAGCGCAACGCTCAGCGACACATTAACGATAGAATTGACCGAGGAGGGCGAAAGCAGATCGTCATGATGAGATATCAAAAACAGGATCAGCGCGAGCGTCTGGACGATGCACATCACGAGCGATACATAATAGATGGTTTTCACGTTCAGCATATCGATCTCACGGTCGGTGGTTTTGTTTTGCTTCGGTAGAAACCACTTCCTGAGCGCATTTGTTTTTTCTTTCATTACAACACCTCTTTGCAAAGACCAAGGCGTAAACCTAATATATGATTTATATCTCCATATTCAGCTTCTGTACGCGTCTGACCTCGTCCTCCGCGTCCAGAAACGCTTGTACCACCAGCGGATCAAAATGCGTACCGGCGCCTTCACGGATGATATCCAGCGCCTTTTCCACGGAAAACGGCTCCTTATAGCTGCGGCGCGACACCAGCGCGTCAAATACGTCCGCTACCGCCATCACACGCGCCGACAGGGGGATCTCCTCGGCGGACAGGCCGGTCGGATAACCTTTTCCGTTCCACTTCTCATGATGGTACGCGGCAAGATTCCGCGCCTCGTTGAGGTACTCAGATTCCTCGCCGACCGTAGCGATCGCCTTGTTGATGATCTCTCCGCCCGCAGAGGTATGGCCCTGCATCACGCGGAATTCCACGTCGGTCAGCTTGCCGGGCTTGTTGAGTATCGCGTCGGGGATCTTGATCTTTCCGACGTCATGCAGCGGCGCCGAGCTGACGACCTCATTGATGAAATCCTCTGTCAGCAGGTCGGCGTAGATGCCCTCCTTCTGCATCTGACGCAGGATGATCTCACAGTAAGCGGCAGTTTTGCGGACATGGTCGCCGGTACACTGGTCACGGCTTTCCACCATATCGGCAAGCACCAGGATCAGCCCGTTCTGCAGTCGGGTGATCTGCGCGCTCTTCTGCTGGACCTCGTCGATATACCGCACGGTATCGGCGGTCGTTTTGCTGTACGCGTCATACAGATTTTCCAGCTCGTCGCCCGTATGGATGTCAAGGCTGCGGATCATCTCCATGCTGGATTCACGCGCCTCCTGCGTATCGTAGGTAAAGCGTTCGGCGGCGTCTGAGATCGCCTTGACCGGCTTGATGATATGAAGCTCCGCCATCCAGACGGCATAGGTGCGGATGACGACCAGCACGCCGATGAACAGCGAGATGATTTTTGCGAGGAACGCGAGGACCTCGGATCGCAGATCATCCATCGACATATCCACACCGACATAGCACAGGGTGTTTCCGTTTGCGTCGCGCACCGGCGAATAGGCGGAAAGGATCCATCCGAACTGATTATCGGTGATATCCACGGGGATGTCCTTTCCGGCGATCAGCTCGTCGGCGTATTTTTCGATCGTGGTATCGTATGGGATGACAGAACCGGGAAGGTCGGCGGTCACCTTTTCGGTATCAAGGTCGAAGATCACGTGCGTACCGTCCTTTTCGATGCGGTATACATAAATATATTCGATCTGGGGCGAAGCGTTGCTGACGGTCTGCATCAGCTCCTTCATCGCGGCATAGCCCTCCGCGCCTTCGCCTTTTTTGGCGTAATCCTCCACCCTGTCCGGGTCGAGATGCCCGGCGATCTCACGTCCCGCGTCCTGTGCCTGACGCGAATACTTTTCGATCGTGGCGTTGCGGTACTGCAGGATGCTGATGGCGATCGCCGACGCGGCGACCAGCGTTGTCGACACCGCCACCACCAGCGTGACCTTGACGCGTAGAGAAATGCGCTTCACGCCTGATTTTTCGTGCTTTGTGACCAGAGAGATATAGTACCAGTCCATCTCCCGCAGATAATCCGGCAGCCGTTTCGGCAGCAGCTTATAAAGCCCCAGCGCAACGGCCGTAACGATCGTCTTGTCGACAATGTCGATCAGGAAAGCGGAAAGGATATTCGACGGAAAATAGCCCATCGGAACGACGCTGTTGATGCTTGCCGCAAAATCGACCGCGGCTCCCTCGCCGAAGCTCATGCCGTTGATCAGCCAGGTCAGCACGCCGCCGACAGCGCCGCCGATCGCAGCGAAGGACAGGATCGCCAAAAGGATATAATGGATGCGCAGATGGCGCATCTGATGCGCTAACGCGACCGCCGCGCCGGCGATCAGCACGCTGATAACGCAGTAATAGATAGATACGTCGTCGGACAAGCCGTTGATGACATTGGACAGAAACGCCACCGTGATACAGGGGATATATCCGCCCAGCAGCGCGGAAAGCACGGTCCCGACATTATCGAGGAACAGCGGAAGACTCAGAGCGCCGTTCAGCTTTGCCCCCAATATATTCAGCAGAAGGCAGACAGCGATGATCAGCAGCAGCGCCGGCCATTTTCCGGACACCCTGCCCTTTTTCGGTTTTGTCATCCGTATCCCTCCGATCTTTGCACATCTTTTTGGCTACGGAAGCCGCGATTCCGAAGCAAAAAAAGAATAATGTTTTTTATTATATAATATTTTTCAGTAAAACTCAATGAAAATATGATAATTTTTGTGAAAATATGATAATTTTTGTGAAATATGCGATTGTTTCGCGCAAGGTACGTTTTTCATTTTTTGTGAATTTTTCGTTTTTTTCAAGCAAAACTCGGTGTTTTTTATCCCAAAAGCGTTTCCGGGGCACTGCGGCGCTATTGTGATTTTTCATAGAATTTTGCGTAATTTCTGGTACTATCTCCGAATTTTCGGCGCATTATTGAAAAACCGATCCGATAAATATAAAATAATATAAGGTATGTGATGAAAAAACAACCATTATTCTGACAGGGGGATGGAAAGGATACCATGAAAACAGGTTTGTTTGAGCTTTTCAAAGCAGTAAACCGGCCTGAGGCGATCGCCGAATATCTGGACAGCTCCTCTTACGATGAGCTGATCGAAATCAATTTGAATCAGGAACGGTTCAAAACACTATTTCATGTTCCCAAAAAATATACCGCACAGCTTCCCGAAGGCAACTACAAGGATCTGTTTGTCGGAATGTCGGAGATCCTTGTGCATCCCGACGACAGAGAGCGTTTTTCACAGCTGATGGATCCCGTCACGCTCTCCTACCGGCTGCAAGCCTCACAGGTGGAGGGGCTGATAAGTGAAGAATTCCGTTTTCAGCTGATCAACGGAATCTGGAACTGGGTCGAGCTGACGCTGATACTCGGCGAGCGGTTCGGGCTGGACGAACGCGTCTGCCGTATGTATGTCTTTGATATCCAAAGCCGCAAATCACGCGAGCTGGGGCTGAACGATACCTATCTGTATTCCGACGTCAACCGCAATGAGATCACGGGTCTGCTGCGTAAAAAGGCGTTTATCAAAAGCGTCGGCGAGCTGATCACGGACGGCGGCGTCGACTGGTGTCTGGTCTCCGTCGATATCGAGAATTTCAAGCTGTTCAACGAGTGGTACGGTCACAATGAGGGAGACCTGCTGATGGCGCAGATCGGCGCAAAGCTCAAAGAGACAGCGGCTCAATCCGGCGGCTCTGCGGGCTATTTCGGTCAGGACGACTTCTGCCTGCTGATCCCCTATGATATGGTACGCATCAGAGAGCTTTATGAAAGCGTTGCCTTGATGATCTCCTCCCACGGCACCGAGATCGGCTTTTTGCCTGCCTTCGGCGTCTGTATAGTCGACCGCAATCTGACGGTACTGGATATGATCGACCGCGCATTTCTCGCCGGCGACAACGCAAAAAAGCAGTACCGCAGCCGGATCCGCGTCTTTGATCCGAAGATGTACTCGCAGGAGGACGCCGAATACCGCATCCTCACCGATTTCATCCGCTCTGTCAAAAAGCAGGAGATCACCTTTTATCTCCAGCCCCAGTGCCGCGTATCCACCGGCAAGATCGTCGGCGCAGAGGCGCTCGCCCGCTGGAACAAGCCCGACGGCAGCAAGATCACACCCGACAGATTCATCCCCGTTCTCGAGAAGCACGGACTGATCACCGATCTGGATCTGTACATCTGGGAAGAGGTCTGCAAATGGCAGCGCCGCTGGATCGACAGCGGCAACATCCCGCTGCCCGTATCCGTCAACGTTTCCGCCGTGGACATCCTCAACTCCAATCTGACGGACACCTTTGACGAGCTGACCAAAAAATACGGGCTGGATAAGCATCTGATCAAAATCGAGATCACCGAGTCGGCATATATCAAAAACACCATCCTGGTCAAAAGCACCGTCCGCAGCCTGCGTGAAAACGGCTTCACGGTACTGATGGACGACTTCGGCTCCGGCTATTCCACCCTCAATATGCTGCGGGAAATGAGCGTCGACGTCATCAAGCTGGACGCGCAGTTCCTGCATATGGACGAAAGCAATACCGAAAAGGGGATCCGCATCATCGAATCCGTTACCAACATGGCAAAGACCATCGGTCTGCCGATCATCGTGGAGGGCGTCGAAACCGAAAAGCAGGTCAGGTTCCTGCAGGATATGGGCTGCCGCTACATCCAGGGCTATTATTTCTACCGCCCGATGACGCAGAAGGAATACGAGGAGCTGATCGCCGACCGCAACCGCATCGACACCTCGGGGATCTGTTTCAAATCCAACCAACAGTTCCGTCTGCGCGAGATCCTCGACAACAACGTTTACAGCGACACCATGCTGAACAATATCCTCGGCCCCTGCGCCATCTATGCCCTGCACGGCAGGAGCGTCGATATCATCCGCTATAACGAACAGTTTTATGAGGCGGTGGACGTGCCGGACTTTGCCGACCGTCTGACCGATATCCAGCGGTTCATGCCGGAGCGCGAGCACGACAAGATCTGCGAGCTGCTCGAAAAATCAAAAGAGGACCGCCTGAACGGCGCCAAGGGGATCTTCCATTTCTATAAAACCGACGGCTCTCTGACGACCTTCTACATGCGCTTCTACTACCTGCGTCAGGAGGACGACCGCAGTATCTTTTACGGCTCGGTGCAGAACATCACCAAGCTCAGCACGCTGGAAAAGCAGATGACCCTGCTGTCGCAATTCTCTCAGGACACCGTTATTTTCCTCAGCCGCAAGCCGGACGACAGCCTGAGCTTCGCGGTGCTGTTCCACGGGCTGGAAAATGTCGTCGGCATGACCAAGCAGGAGCTAGAGGACGCGCTCAACCGCAAGGATTTCTTTGACCGCATCAGCGCGGATAACAGCGGCTCGCTTCTTGAAAGACTGTATGCGCGGATCAAACACTCCGAATCCTTCGTCGCCGAGCTGTACGTCACGGGCAACACGCATACGCCCGTCCGTCTGACCGCCTACGGCGACTACATCATCGACGACACCGGCATCATGGATTACATCGTCACCGTGCGCCGTCCGTCTTCCGACACCCTGCGCTGACCGATGATACAGATACACGATCTTACATATATGACAAAATCGCTTCCGACGTCCTGTCGGAAGCGATTTTTACATTGTGATTGGATTTGATCACTCGCCCTTGACGGTCAGCTCGTCCTCGATGACGTTTGCCGCGCCCTCAAAGTAGTCGCCGACAAACAGCTCAACGGTACCGGTATCGACCGACTTCGCGAGGTCCGCGTCGATCGGGACCTTTGCCAGAACGCGGGTCTTGAAATTCTCCGCGATCTCATCGATATGGCTGTCGCCGAAGATCTTATGCTCTTTGCCGCAGTCGGGGCATTTGAAATAGCTCATGTTCTCGACCAGACCGAGGATCGGGACATTCATCATTTCCGCCATTTTGACCGCCTTCTGGACGATCATGGAAACCAGCTCCTGCGGAGAGGCGACGACGATGATGCCGTCCAGCGGAATGCTCTGGAACACCGTCAGCGGAACGTCGCCGGTGCCGGGAGGCATATCGACGAACATATAGTCAACGTCCTTCCAGATGACGTCGGTCCAGAACTGCTTGACAGTACCGGAGATGACCGGACCGCGCCAGACGACCGGATCGGTCGTGTTTTCAAGGAGCAGGTTGACGGACATCAGCTGGATGCCGGTCTTTGTGGTCTCGGGCAGGATGCCGAACTGCGAGCCCTTCGCGTGCTCTTTGACGCCGAACGCCTTGGGGATGGACGGACCGGTGATATCCGCGTCCAGAACGGCGGTACGGTAGCCGCGGCGATTCATCTCAACCGCGAGAGCGGAGGTGACGAGGCTTTTGCCGACGCCGCCCTTACCGGAAACGACGGCAATAACTTTCTTCACACTGCTCAATTCATTCAGCTTTTCATGCAGATCCTGCGGCGCGGTCCTCGAGGAACAGCTCTGACCGCAGGAGGAACAATCGTGGGTACATTCACTCATTTGATCTCACCTGTTATTCTGATTCTTTTTCTTCTTCGGCGGCGTCTTCCTCTGCCGTCTCTGCTTCGTTATCCTCAGCCTCCGCCTCGGCGAGCTCTTCTGCCAAACCGCCGGCGACGGGCTTTTTCTCTTCTGCGGGAGCAGGCTCTTCCTGTTCTTCCGCGGTATTCTCCTCGTCCTCTGCGTATTCCTCATCATAGCTCTTCAGCTCATAGCCGGAAAGGAAGGTGTAGGGGATGCCGTAGCCGAGCGCTACCGTCGCCAGGATCAGGATGATCGGGAGCGAACCCTCGGCGGGAGCCAGCTGCTCATGCAGCGGGAGCGCTGAGATCATCGCCGCGGCGATGATATACAGACAGGGAACGTCCACCAGCAGCAGCACCGGAAGGCTGAAGCGTCTGACCTGCTTGCCCTCGCCTACGCGGGTCGCGTAAAACAGCAGCAGACCGAACACCAGCAGGATCGCCAGCTGGATCAGATTGCCTACCGTACCGGAGACCTGCTTTGCAAGCCCGGAGAAAAAGTAGGTGCAGACGATGTAGCCGATGACCAGGAACGACGAAAAGATAAGGTTGATGATATTTCTCTTTGAGTCTTTCATAATGACCTCCAAGGTATATTATTGGGAGAGAGCGCAGAGCGCCCGATACGCCTGTCCGTTATCCTTTTGCTTTCAGGACAAAGCAGTACCAGCCTCCCATTGTGATCTCCTGAACGACCTCGAAGCTGTCGCCGACGGCGTTTTTCACGTCGTCCGCGCGCGAATCGATGATGCCGCTGACGATATAAACGCTGTCCGGCTTCATGAACGCCTTGATCGAAGCCGACAATGCTATTATAGCATCTGCCACGATATTTGCAACAATAATATCAAATTTTCCCTGTACTCTGCCGACAAGGTCGCCCGCTTCGGCGATGAACCTGCCGTCAACATGATTGACGACGGCGTTTTCATTGGCGGTCCTGACAGCGGTCTCGTCGATATCCACGCCGTACGCGGACGCGGCGCCCAGCAATACCGCCGCGATGCCCAGAATGCCGCTGCCGCAGCCGACGTCAAGCACGCTTTCGCCGCCCCTGACATAGCGTTCCAGCGTTTCCAGACACAGGCGGGTGGTCTCGTGCTTGCCGGTACCGAACGCCATGCCGGGGTCGATATTCAGCACTGCCCTGCCCTCGGGGTCGGTATCCGTGTACCACGACGGATTGATCAGCAGCCGCTCGCCCACCGGCGTCGGCTTGAAATACTGCCGCCAGTTGTTGCGCCAGTCGTCCTCCCTGACGCCCGTCAGATCGATGGTATGCCGGATCCCCGCGGCGGTCAGCCGTTCCCTGAGGAACGATACCGCCTCACCGATATTGTCCTCCGCCGGGATGTAAATATGTATTTTCGCGACGTCACGGTCCTTTTTCAAAAGGTCCTCGTCGATCAGATCGATGCGCGCGATCTCCATGACCTCATCCTCGAGCTGCGAATAATCCTCGATGTAGATGCCGTAGGGTACGGTCATGTTGGCGATCGCCGCCGCCTCGTCGATATCCTTGATGCCAACCTCAGCAGAAATATCCGTCCAGTCCATATGATTCTCCTTTGACGCTTCACTGAAAAAGACGTCGCAATGACGTCTTTCCCTTTAGAACAAGCCCTTCAGCTTTTCCTTGAAGCTCTTGCGTTTCGCGTAATTCTTATCGCCGGTATTCTCGTCAAATTCCTTGATCAGCTGCTTTTGCTTTGCGCTGAGATTCTTCGGCACCTCGATGACGACCTTGACATACTGGTCGCCTCTGCCTCTGCCTCTCAGATGCTGGATGCCCTTGCCCTTGAGCTTGAAGATATCGCCGGGCTGGGTACCCTCGTGGATATCATAGGTCACCTTGCCGTCCAGGGTCGGAACGGTGACGGAGGAGCCCAGTGCCGCCTGCGCGAATGTGATCGGGATCTCACACCAGACGTCGTCGCCTCTGCGTTCGAAGACCGGATGCGGACGGATGCCGATGTATACATGCAGGTCGCCCGCGGGGCCGCCGTTGATGCCGGCGTTGCCGTGATTGCTGACGCTCAGCACCTGCTCGTCGTTGATGCCGGCGGGGATATTGACCTCGACGGTTTTCTTGCGGCGCTCCTGACCTCTGCCGTTACAGGTATGGCAGGGGGTATCCACGATCTTGCCGCGTCCGCGGCATGCGTCACAGGTGCGCATGGTCTGGACCGTGCCGAACGGCGTGCGCTGGTTGATGGTCACCTGACCTCTGCCGCCGCAGGCGGTACAGGTCTTGGGGGTAGTACCCTTTTCCGCGCCGGTGCCGTTACAGTCCTTACAGGTGGAGACCGCCTGATACTGTACGGTCTTTTTACAGCCCTTCGCCGCTTCCTCAAAGGAGATATATACGGTCGTTTCGATATCCGTGCCGCGTCGGGGCGCGTTGGGATTTGCCGAACGCCGTCCGCCGAAGCCGCCGAAGAAGCTGGAGAATATATCGCCGAGATCGATATCCTGACCGAACGGCGAGCCTGCGCCGCCGGCGCCGTAGTTCGGATCGACGCCCGCGTGACCGAACTGGTCGTAGCGCGCTTTTTTCTCCGGGTCGGACAGAATCTCGTACGCCTCGTTGACCTCCTTCATCTTTTCCTCGGCTTCCTTATCGTCGGGATGAAGGTCGGGATGATACTTTTTGATCATCTGGCGGTATGCTTTTTTTATTTCCTCCTCAGAGGCGCCCTTGCTGATGCCCAGCACCTCATAGAAATCTCTTTTATCTGCCATAATAACACCTGATTTCATGGTTGATAACTGATGAATAATGAATGGGCGTTCGTCATTCATCAATCATCAAAGTCACATGACACGGGGAATGCAGAACACTCCCCGTGTCATTATAACGTATTATTGCATCATAATCAATGATCACAACGATTATTTTCGGATGAGCCGTCTGTTCTCAACGGTTCGCCGAAATCCGTCGGCTGTTGTGAAGGATTTAGTCGACGTCCTTGTAATCTGCGTCGTAAACGTTGCCGTCAGCGCCGTTCTGAGGACCCTGGGGGCCGCCCTGAGACGGATCGCCGGGCTGACCGCCTGCCGCCTGCTGTGCCTGAGCAGCCTGCTGGTACATCTTTGCACCGATATCCTGCAGCGACTTCATCAGGTCATCCTTCGCGGTCTTGATCGCCGCGGCGTCATTTTTGCCGATGGCTTCCTTCGCCGATGCGACCTTCGCGTTGATCTCGTTCTTGTCGGCGTCGCTCATCTTGTCGCCGTTGTCTGCGACCAGCTTCTCCGCCTGATATACGACCTGCTCCGCCTCGTTCTTGGAGTCGACCTCTTCTCTGCGCTTCTTATCCTCCGCAGCGAACTGCTCGGCTTCCTTGACCGCTCTGTCGATGTCCTCCTTGGACATGTTGCCGGAGTTGGAGATGGTGATCTTCTGCTCGGCGCCGGTGCCCAGATCCTTGGCGGATACGTTGACGATGCCGTTGGCGTCGATATCAAAGGTGACCTCGATCTGCGGGATGCCTCTGGGAGCGGGAGCGATGCCGGTCAGAACGAACAGACCCAGCTGCTTGTTGTCGCGGGCAAATTCACGCTCGCCCTGCAGAACGTTGATCTCGACCTGCGGCTGATTGTCGGCTGCGGTCGAGAAGACCTGCTTCTTGGTGGTCGGGATCGCGGTGTTCTTTTCCACGATCTTGGTCATGATGCCGCCGAGGGTCTCAACGCCCAGTGACAGCGGGGTAACGTCCAGAAGGACCATGCCCTTGACGTCGCCGCCGAGAACGCCCGCCTGGAGCGCGGCGCCGATCGCGACGCATTCGTCGGGGTTGATGCCCTTGAAGGGTTCCTTGCCGATGATCTTCTTGACAGCCTCCTGGACCGCGGGGATTCTGGAGGAGCCGCCGACCATCAGGACCTTGCTGATATCGCTGATGGACAGCTGAGAATCGCGCAGAGCGGTTCTGACAGGCTCAAGGGTCATTTCGACGAGATCTGCGGTCAGCTCGTTGAACTTCGCTCTTGTCAGGGTGAGGTCAAGGTGCTTGGGGCCGGTCGCGTCAGCGGTGATGAAGGGAAGGTTGATCGCGGAGGTAGTCACGCCGGAAAGCTCGATCTTGGATTTCTCAGCAGCCTCCTTGAGACGCTGCATCGCCATCTTGTCGCCGGTCAGGTCGATGCCTGTTTCCGCCTTGAAGGACTGTACCATCCAGTCGATGATGCGCTGGTCAAAGTCGTCGCCGCCGAGGCGGTTGTTGCCCGCGGTAGCCAGAACCTCCTGGATGCCGTCGCCGATCTCGATGACGGATACGTCGAAGGTGCCGCCGCCGAGGTCATAGACCAGGACCTTCTGGTCTTCCTCTTTATCTACGCCGTAGCTGAGCGCCGCGGCTGTCGGCTCGTTGATGATTCTCTTGACCTCCAGACCGGCGATGGTGCCTGCGTCCTTGGTCGCCTGACGCTGTGCGTCGGTGAAGTATGCCGGTACGGTGATGACCGCGCTGGTGACGGGCTCGCCGAGATACGCCTCAGCATCCGCCTTGAGCTTCTGCAGGATCATCGAAGAGATCTGCTGCGGGCTGTAGCTCTTGCCGTCGACGGTCACCTTATAATCGGAGCCCATCTCTCTTTTGATGGAAGAGATCGTGCGCTCGGGATTGGTGATGGCCTGACGCTTCGCGACCTGACCGACAAGTCTTTCACCGGTCTTGGAAAAAGCGACGACGGACGGAGTGGTTCTCGCGCCCTCTGCGTTTGCGATGACAACGGGCTCGCCGCCCTCGATAACTGCTACACATGAGTTGGTAGTACCTAAGTCGATACCGATTGTTTTAGCCATAATGAATACCTCCAAATATAATGAATACTTAAACTGTGAACTGAATGAGCGTTTGCCGCAAAGCGGCGATATCTATCAAATGAGCGCGGGGCGCTCTTTTTGTCGTTGATCGTGCCCTCTGACGCCTCAGGCGTTGGCGACCACCACCATCGCGTGGCGGATGATCTTGCTGCCGATCCGGTAGCCCTTCTGATATACGGCGGCGACGGAGTTCTGGGGCAGGTTCTCGTCCTCGATCATCGAGACCGCGTTATGCAGCTCCGGATCGAATGTGTCGCCGATCTCACAGAACGGTTCGACCTTCAGCTTTTCCAGGCTGGATCTCAGCTGCTGGGCGATCAGCTCGATGCCCTTGCTGAATTCCTCCGGAACATCCTTGCCCTCAAACTGCGCGAGCGCCTGTGTGACGCTGTCTGCCATCGGAAGGATCTCCGTGACCGCCCGCGCGGTCGCGTCGTCATAGATCTGCAGCTTTTCCGCCGAGGTACGCTTGCGATAGTTCTGATATTCCGCGTACAGGCGGAGATATTTGTCCTTTTCTTCGGCAAGCTCTTCCTTGAGCTTTTCGATCTCAGCCGCCTTTTTGTCTGTCTTCGGCTTTTTCTCGCCCTTCTTTTTCTCGGGCTTTTCCGTTTTTACGGGTTCCTGCGGGACTTCCTCGGCCGTTTCGGTCGTCTCTGTCTCGGGGATCGTGTTTTCCTTATCCATTATTTCAACTCCCTCGTTGTTGTCGTTGGTTCCGTGAGCGATCAATGCTCGATCAGCGCGCCGACGGTCGCGGATACGCATTCGGCGGCGTAGTCGACCTCTCGGCTGACGGTTTTGTAATCGATCCGCATCGGAGCGATGATCGCTACCGCGCCGGCGTTTTCTCCGCACAGCTCATATCGGGATGTGATCACCGCGCTGGTTTCCAGCTCGCGGCATCCGCTTTCCTCGCCCAGGTAGATCTTCAACGATCTGCTGTTGTTGAGCAGTGTCGAGATCCGCTTGGTGTCGGAAAGAAATTTCAGCACACTGCGCGCGCTGTAAAAATCGTAGCCGTCGGAAAACAGCAGATTCGTCTGACCGGCGACCGTGACCGATATCCTCAGCGCGCTCTGCGCCGCCTCGTAAACGGCGATCAGCACATCCGGCACGAACAGCGTCAGCTCTCCCATCGCGGAGGCAGCCGTCTGCAGGAAGCCCTTGGTGATCTCCTTGAGCTTCACACCGGCGAACTGTTCGTTGACCGCCTTGTCAAACATCCCCAGCAGCTGGGGCGTCAGCACGAATTCACAGCGGAACAGGTGGCTTTTCACCATGCCCGTCGAGGTCACCAGCACCGCCATCGAGGTATGTCTGCCGGTCGCGACGAAGCGGATCCGGTGGACTCTCGTTTCCTCTGAGGACGGCGTCGTCACCACGGCGGCGGCGTTCGTCAGCTGCGCCAGCACCGATGCGGCATGATTCAGCGCCGCTTCCGGCGACTGAGCGCCGTCGCTGATCCTGCTGTCGATATGCTCGCGCACTCTGTCCGGGAGCGTTATCGCGGGCATCAGGTTATCGATATAGTAGCGATAGCCCTTCTTCGTCGGCACGCGTCCCGCAGAGGTGTGCGGCTGTGTCAGATATCCGTCATCGTCCAGCGCCTTGAGATCGTTGCGGATGGTCGCGGAGGATACCCCCAGCCCCGCTTCGCTCTGCAGCGCCTTTGAGCCGACCGGCTCGCCCGTTTCGACGTATTTCTCGACGACAGCGGACAGTATCTTTTCTTTTCTGGAAGCAAGCTCCATTCCGCTGTCGCCTCCTTTCCTGAAATAATCAATCAGCGGAGTCTGTCTGTTGCCGAAGCTTTCGGCGATGTTAGCACTCTCGATGTTCGAGTGCTAACTACAATACATAGTATAGCCACTCTGCCGTAAAATGTCAATACGGTATTTGTGAATTTTTTGTAAAAGCAGGATCCTGCCGCGATCTGCGGATTGCGCCGTGGTGAGCAAAGTGATATAATACTTACGGTTTTTTTCTGTTTTTTGGCAAACCCCTTATCCCCGCTCCTGTGTCTTATTGACAGGAGCTTCGATCATCCGGCAAGCCCGCGAAAGGAGTTTTCATATGAAAAGAGCATTATCCGTTATCCTTATCGCTGTTATGCTGACCGCGCTGCCCGCTGCCGCGCCGCTTTCCGCATATGCGTCCGACGGCCCCGCGGAAACTGACGCGTATTCATATACGGTCAACAAGGACGGTACCGCTACGATCATGCACTACTTCGGCGATGAAGCCGATGTCACCATCCCCTCGGCGCTGGACGGTCATAAGGTCGTCAAGATCGCTTCCTCTGCATTTTACGGCCGCGAATCACTGACAAGCGTCGTCATTCCCGACACCGTTACCGATATCGCGGGAGGCTATTATTACAAAGATCCCGAGACAGAAGAGATCGATTATATGCCGGGCGCGTTCGCGTTTTGTCCGGCGCTGACCGACGTTTATATCGGCAGATCCGTATCGAAGATCGTCGACAGCGCGTTCCGGAACTGCCCCTCGCTGACCGGACTCACGGTCGCGCAAAGCAACCGTGTATTTGACAGCAGAAACAACTGCAGCGCCGTCATCGATACAAAAACAAAAACGCTGGTCATCGGCTGTAAGGCGACCGTCATCCCCGACACGGTGACGGCGATCGGCGACAACGCTTTCCGTTATTGTACCGCGCTCAGACGCATCCTGATCCCCGGCTCCGTCAGCGAGATCGGCGCCTATGCGTTCGACGGCTGTACCGCGCTGAAAAGCGTCGTCGTACCGGCGACCGTCAGATCGATCGGCAGATATGCGTTCGGATATCAAATCTCCGAAGGCGACGCCGGCGTACATTATTATACGGTCAACGGCTTTACTCTCTACGGCTACAAAGGCTCTGCCGCCGAATCCTATGCCCGGAACTCTTATGAACAGATCAGATACGCCAACATCGTCATGCCGTATATCAGCAGGCTGGACAATACCGACAGCGGCGTCAGGATCAGCTGGAGCAGGATCGATCGCGTCTGCAAATACCGCGTTTTTGTCCGTGACGGCAATCGCTGGAGAGCGCTGGGCGATACCGCCGGCACCTCCTTTGTCCATAAAGCGGCACAATCCGGTGTGAATTACACCTATACCGTCCGCTGTATCACCGCCAACGGCAAGCGATACCTCAGCAATTATTACGCAAAGGGCTGGTCGACGACCTACATCGGAACGCCCAAAGCGCCTGTCCTGAAAAACACCGCAAACGGCATACAGATCAGCTGGCACAGAGTCGCGGGCGCGGCAAATTACCGGATCTTCCGCAAGACCGGCGGCGGCAATTGGGTGCGGATCGCCGATACCAACCGCAGCTATCTCGATACGACCGCTCAGAACGGCGTCACCTATACCTATACCGTCCGCTGTCTGTCAGCCGACGGCAAATCTTTCACCGGATCCTACAACAAACAGGGCTCTGTGATCCGATGCAGCCGCTGATGCGCTTTGCGGCGATCCATTTGACATTCCCCGCAAAAGACTATATACTAAAGAAAGATTCCGTAAGGGAGTGATTTTATGGTATTAGCGATAATTTGTGCAGTGCTGTGCTTTGCGGCGGCGATCTTCATGCTGTCCCCGTACTTCCGCAAGCTGCCCCTGCTGCGCCCGATGGCGTTTTACCTGATCTTTGAGGGGGCGTGGCAGATCTTTACCTTTATTATCCGCGACCTGCATCCCACGTCGCTGGTACCGGATTATATCGGACGCATCGGCACGATTCTGATCATCCTCTATTACATCTTTATTATGGTCATGACGCGCACCAAATCCAAGCGCAAGAACAGAGGCCGCGGCAACGACGAGGAGGAGTAAGATGATCCCGTCCTATATCTATGTCGTCCTGTGGTACATCCTGGCGGCGTATCTGTTTTATATGGCGTTCAGGGAGAGCCGTTTCTTCTTTGTACTCGCCGGATTTTTCGCTTTTCTGGGCACCTGGGCGCTGGTCGATATCTTTACGGAGACCGATCTTATGGCAGGCGTTTACGGCTGGATTTACCGCGGAGTAGCGATCGTGGTGCTGATCATCTGCGTCATCCGGTACTATTTTTCAAAAAAACGGGGCTGATCCTCACTATATCTTGTGTATTTCCCTGCCGGATACCACTATTCTAAAAAAATATTGCAGAAATTTAACAAAATGCTTGCATTTCTCTGATAAAAATGCTATTATTACTTGTACATGACAACTGATAGATTAAGGAGGTGGGACAATGCCGAATATTAAATCAGCAAAAAAGCGTGTTAAGGTTATCGCGACCAAGACAGCCCAGAACAAAGCGCTCAAGTCTGCTCTCAAGACCTATGTCAAGAAAGCGTATGTAGCGGTAGATACTGACGCTGATAATAAGGCTGAGGCGGTACGTCTTGCTACTAAAAAGATTGATCAGGCTGTAGCAAAGGGTATCCTGCACAAGAATACAGCTGCCAGAGCCAAGTCTTCCCTGGCGAAGAGACTGAATAAAACAGCGTAAAATGCATAACCTTAAAAGCAGGCACCGCCTGCTTTTTTTGTTTGTGTCAGACGCACCGGCGCCTCCCGATAACTATATTCATGAATAAAAAATAAACTTACATACAAGATATTGACATTTGCAAAATTTGCTGTTATTATTTTGTTACAGTATAAAGTCATGCAGGAGGCGTCAAATGGAGAAGAAATCGAGCTTTAAATGGTTGGTGTTTATTATCACCGCGGTAGCTGCTTTGACAGCCGCCGTCACAGCGTTCTTTTTCGTTAAAGAGAAGAAGAAAAAGGATGATGAACAGCTTGAGGAATACCTCGATTATTCAATACAGTAAGCAGATGAAGCCGGAGAGGAAACACCCTCTCCGGCTTCGCTTTTCGGCGGTTATTGCGGGATTTGCATTTTCAGACAAAATGTGTTATGATGATTTTGTCTGAAAAAACTCTCGTGATTCGGCTGTTTGGAGGTATACCATGAACTTCAACGCGCTATGGGAAGAATTCAAAAAAAAGGCGGTCGATATCCGTCCGTTCCTGCGTACAAAAACCGGCTCGCGGCTGGCGCTGTTTTTTATCGCGGACTTTATCATTCTGCTGTTCGCGCCGCTGCTGCACGGCTTTGTCGGAACGGCGATCTTCGGCTGTGTCGCCTCGGTCTATCTGATCCTGATCTGGCGCAAGCATGACCCGGAGCATGTCATCGTACCGGCTGTCCTGCTCAGCATCCCCATGCTGCTGGATATGCCGATCTACCACAATCTTGCGGTGATCGTCGGGCTGGTGACCTCCATCGCGGCGATGTTCCTTGCGGCATACAGCCCGCTGCTGGGCTTCTTTGATAGGATGACCGACGTCTTCTACATCTATATCGCGGCAGGCGCGATATGCGTCGGCGTAGTCGTTCTGGCCTGCGTACTGCTGTTCATCGTCCAGATCTCATGGTGGATCTTCTGCATCATCGCGTTTCTGCTGGTCGCGGCAGTCTTTATGGGCGTGGTGTTCTCCACCGCGGCGTACACCGCCTCCGACGGACGCCGTCAGGCAAAGAAGCGCCGGATCCAGCGCGAACAGGAAGAGCGTTACCGCGAGTACCGACCCCGTGAGCGCGACACACAGATCTATAACCTTGACGACGAAGATTACAAGGACGTCGATAACTGAAAATCAAAACGCTTCCGGAATGATGCATCACCGGAAGCGTTTTTTCTGCGTTATGATATTTGAAGGTCATCCCGCCGATACGGTCGCAACCAACATATACAAAAAACAACCGAGCCTCGCGGCTCGGTTGTTTTTTGGGGATAAATCCAAATAAAATGAGGGTTTTCAATGACGAACCGTTCGGTTCGTATTGAGGAGGGTAGAACAATACAAGTAAGTTGCGGTCCTTAACTTGTATGCTCTTATTATAACCGCTTTTTCACAAAAGTTGTGAACGTTTTTTTAACGCAGGTTGAACAATTTAAGAATTTGTCCGCACGGTCATTCATAGTTGCGGATCAGCGTGACGACCTTGCCCAGCAGTACGACATTATCGACGATGATCGGCTCAAAGGCGTCGTTTTCCGGCTGCAGGCGGTAGTGACCCTTTTCCTTATAAAAGCGTTTGACGGTAGCGCTTGCCTCGCCGCTTGCCTCATCCTCCACCATCGCGACCACGATATCGCCGTTTTCCGCAGAGGGAGTACGGTTGACGATGATGATGTCGCCGTCAAAGATACCGGCGTTGATCATGCTTTCGCCGACGACCCGCAGCGCGAACAGCTCCCTGTTCTTGGAGACCTCCTGCGGAACGGGGATGTAGCTTTCGATATCCTGTACGGCAAGGATCGGCTGACCGGCAGTGACCCGGCCCAGCAGCGGCACCCTTGCGGCGGGACGGTCGTTTTTCAATCGGATACAGCGGTTCAGACCTTCCTCACGCTCGATCAGACCGCGCTCCTCCAGTGCGCGCAGATGATAGGCGACCGTCGAGGTGGACTTGAATCCCGTCGCCTCACACAGCTCTCTCACCGAGGGTACCCTGCCGTTGGCGGCGCCTTCCACAAGATAATCATAGACCTTTTGCTGGCTTTTTGTCAGGGGCTTCATAGTATTACCTCCGCATCAATTCTTGTGTCCCTATTATAACACATCCATTCGAAAAAAGCAAATATTTGTTCGACATTTTTGCCTGTTTTTCGATTATTTTTGCGGCATAATAAAATAGTTACAAAAAATAAACAATAATTGCAAGAATTTAATATTCTTTTCAATAATTTTAACGAATTTTTATGCTCTACCCTCTTGTAATTTATAATTCTTTTGTGCTATAATAATGACACCAATATTTTAGGAGGATTTTTCTATGAAAAAGTTTATTAGCATTCTTGTGGCAGTAATGCTTGTAGCCTCAGTAGTAGTAACCGCTTCGGCTTACACGATCTGGCCCTGTGACGATCCCGATATCGTTGTCGAGTCCAAGACCGCCGCTGAAGCGATCGCTGCATATGAAGCTGAGTTCAGCAAGACTGTTGACACCAACAGATATTACTTCCAGATGCCCGACGGCCAGTCCGGTATGCGCGGCGCTGAAGATAATCTGGCTCCGTCCTGGTACAATGATTACACCAAGGGCGCCGGCGTTTACTGGTGGGGCTCCGCTCCTGCTGCCTGCGACGCTTGGGCCGGTTATCAGGCTGCTATGGAAGACGACGCTCAGCACATCTTCTATGCTGACGTTCCCAAGGCTGTTGTTGCGTTCATCTGGAACAACGGTATCGACGGTACCATGGATCCCGAGTATCCGCTCTACAAGCTAGCTTGCCAGACCGTAGACGTTGCTTGTGAGTATCCCGATCCCGGCGAGTACAACACCATGCCCGAAGGCGCTGACAGCTTTGATCACTGCATCTTCATCGTCAACCCCGACGAAGTTTCTATCAACCCGCTGTCCGAGAAGCAGACCTGCGGCGGTACCTGGTACTTCTACTATGTGAACGGCTGCTATGGTATGTACGCTGAAGATTCCTCTAAGTTCAAGAGCGTCGAAGAGAACTGCTGCAACCCCGATCACTTTGATGCTAACGGCAATCACGTAGGTTTTGTTCCGGTCGTTCCGACCGAGCCCGAGACCGACGCTCCTGTTCCCACCGAGCCCGAGACCGAAGCTCCCGTTCCGACCGAGCCCGAGACCGAGGATCCTGTTGTCGGCATCCGCGGCGACTACGACATGGATAAGTCCATCACCATCGTTGACGCTACCCGCGCTCAGAACATCATTGCCGGCCTCTTCACCGGTGCTGATCCCGAGTACCTCAAGGCTGTTGACGCTGACGGCGACGGCGAACTGACCATCATGGACGCTACCCGCATCCAGAACTTCCTTGCCGAGCTGATGAACATGGATGGCTCCAAGCCCTACGTTCCTGCTAACTGATCCGCTCAATCGAGCAGAAATGCTATATGATTTTTCACGGCGCTCCCGCACGGGGGCGCCGTTTTTTCTGCCCCGCGCCGCAGGTGCAGACAATAAACTGCGCCGCAGCTGTATACAAAGAACACTATTGCAACCGCAGTGACTTTGTGCTACAATAAAGGTCAGACTGAAAACACGAGGGAAGGCAATCCTTCTGCCTTCCGAAAGGATGAGATAAATGGCATTGATCACCAAAAAGCCGAGAGGCACCGAGGACGTCCTGCCGCGCGACAGCTATCGCTGGCAGTTCCTCGAAGACATCTTCCGCAAGGAAGCGAAAACATACGGATACCGCGAGATCCGCACCCCGGTATTCGAACATACCGAGCTGTTTGAGCGCGGCGTCGGCGACACAACCGACGTCGTCCAGAAGGAGATGTACACCTTCACCACCAAGGGCGGCGACAGCATCACCCTCCGTCCCGAGGGTACCGCGGGCGCGGCGCGCGCGCTGCTGGAGCACGGTCTTTTCAACGACCCGCTCCCGATCAAGAATTACTATCTGACCTCCTGCTACCGCTATGAAAAGCCTCAGGCGGGACGTATGCGTGAATTCCACCAGTTCGGCATGGAGTGCTACGGCACCAACAACCCCGCCGCCGACGCGGAGATGATCACCGCGGCAAAGGCGATCTTCGACCGCCTGCAGATCCGCGATCTGCGTCTGGAGATCAACTCCATCGGCTGTCCTGCCTGCCGCGCGGAATACCACAAGGCGCTCAAGGAATACTTCTCCGCCTACCGGGACGAGCTGTGTGACGACTGCAGGGACAGACTCGAGCGCAACCCCATGCGTCTGCTGGACTGTAAGGTCGCGCATGACCATCAGATCGCTGAGGGCGCTCCCACCGTCCTCGATTACCTGTGTGACGAATGCAGAGAGCATTTTGACGGCGTCAAGGCTTATCTCGACGCAAACGGCGTCGCCTACACCGTCAACCCGAAGATCGTCCGCGGTCTGGATTACTACACCAAAACCGTTTTCGAATTCATCTCCGGCGACATCGGCGCCCAATCCACCGTCTGCGGCGGCGGCCGTTACGACGGACTGCTTGAGGAGTTGGGCGGCAATGCCATGCCGGCGCTGGGCTTTGCGCTGGGCATCGAGCGGCTGCTGATGCTGCTTGAAGCGCAGGGCGTCAGGATCCCCGAGCCGGAAACCTGCGGCATTTTCATCGCTTCTATGGGCGACAAGGCGCACCGTGCCGCATCGGCGCTGACGACAGCGCTGAGATCCGCCGGGATCCAGGCAGAATTCGACGTTGTCGGACGCGGTCTGCGCGCCCAGATGAAATACGCCGATAAGCTGAACGCAAAATACAGCGTCGTCCTCGGCGATAATGAGATCGAACAGGGCTCCGCCAAGCTGAAAAACATGCGGACGGGCGAACAGCACGACATCTCTCTCGACATCGACGCGTTCATCGAAGAATTCGTCCGTCTGGATATCGACACGCTTCTTACGCCCGTTCTTGAAGAAGCGGACGGCGCGATCACCGAATAAAAGGAAGGTAAACACTATGGCAGAATTTATGACAGGACTCAAGCGCACCCATTACTGCGGTGTGCTGAGAGCATCGGATATCGGTTCAACCGTCACCGTCTGCGGATGGGTACAGCGTCAGCGCGACCTCGGTCAGCTGATCTTCATCGACCTGCGCGACCGCACGGGCATCGTACAGCTCGCCTTTGACGACAACACGGACAGAGCGATCTTTGACAAGGCGTTCTCCGCCAGAAGCGAATTCGTCCTCTGTGCGCAGGGCGTCGTCCGCGAGCGCAGTGCGAAAACCAACAAGATCCCCACCGGCGAGATCGAGATCGAGGTCACCGATCTGCGCGTGCTTTCCAAAGCGCAGACCCCTCCCTTTGAGATCGTCGACGACAGCAAGACCGCGGAGGATATCCGCCTGAAATACCGCTATCTCGACCTGCGCAGGACGCCTCTGCGTCAGAATATCATCACCCGCTCCAGGATCGCGAAGATCGCCCGCGACTATTTCTATGACAACGGCTTCATCGAGATCGAGACCCCGATGATGATCAAATCCACCCCCGAGGGAGCACGCGACTATCTTGTTCCCTCTCGCATCCACAACGGCAAATTCTACGCCCTGCCCCAGTCCCCGCAGATCTACAAGCAGCTGCTGATGCTCTCCGGCTTTGACCGCTACATCCAGCTCGCGCGCTGCTTCCGCGACGAGGACCTGCGCGCCGACCGCCAGCCCGAATTCACCCAGATCGATATGGAGCTGAGCTTTGTCGATGTGGACGATATCATGGACATCAACGAGGGTCTGATGATCAAGCTCTTCAAGGAGATCAAGGGCATCGATCTGCCCGCCCCCTTTGAGCGCATGACCTATGAGCACGCGATGAACACCTACGGCTCCGACAAGCCGGACGTCCGCTTCGGCATGCAGATCCGGGACCTCACCGAGACCGTCAGGAACGTCGACTTTGTCGTATTCAGAAGCGCGATCGAAAACGGCGGTTCCGTCCGCGCGATCGTCGCGAAGAACGCCGCTTCGACCCTTACCCGCAAAAAGATCGACAAGCTGACCGAATATGTCAAGGGCATCGGCGCAAAGGGTCTTGCCTACATCCGCTGGGCGGATGACGCGCCCAACTGCTCCTTCAATAAATTCCTCGGCGAGGGCGATCTTGAGCGCATCATCGATACCCTCTGCGCAGAGAAGGGCGACGTCGTCCTGATCGTCGCCGATAAAAACAGCGTCACTCTTCCCGTGCTCGGCGCCCTGCGTCTGGAGGTCGCGGGACAGCTCGACCTGATCCCGAAGGACGAGTTCAAATTCGTCTGGATCGTCGACTTCCCGTTCTTTGAAAAGGACGAGGAAAGCGGCGAGTGGGTCGCGATGCATCACCCGTTCACCATGCCGAAGGAGGAGTGTCTGGAGTATCTGGAGACCGATCCCGGCAAGGTCATCGCAAAGGCATATGACCTGACCCTCAACGGCACTGAGCTGAGCTCCGGCTCTATGCGCATCACCGACTATGAGCTGCAGCAGAAGATGTTCCGCGCCCTCAAGCTGACCGACGAGGAGATCGACGCAAAGTTCGGCTTCCTGGTCGAAGCATACAAGTACGGCGCACCGCCTCACGGCGGCATGGGCATCGGACTTGACCGCATCGCCATGCTGATGTGCGGCGCGGACAGCCTCCGTGACGTCACCGCCTTCCCGAAGGTACAGAACGCCTCCGAGCTGATGAGCAACTGCCCGAGCGCCGTCGATGAGGAATCCCTCGACGTCCTCGGCATCCGGATCAAAAAGGTCGAAGAATAAACGATACAGCAAAGCCCTCCCGATCGGGAGGGCTTGATTTTTTGGATTTCGCGCGTCGCCGCCGAAAACTCCGGTCAGCGATAATCAAATCCGCTCGGCTCGCCGATAGGCTTGTCGAGGATCTCCGGATTCGCGCAGATATAATGCACCAGCTTCAGACTGCGGGCAAAGTAGAAGCCGTCGCCGATACGCTCGTCCAGCGTCGCGCCGACGTCGCACAGCTTGCGCACCTGCTTGGTGCCGTCGGGCATGAGCTTTTCCTCGTCGCGGATGGTGCCGATGGTGATCATCATGCTGTTGGTGCCGAAATTGTTCAGGTGATGGTACACGGCGGGGCATTTGATGCTGCCGAGATTGCTCAGGAATACGGTCGCGTAATTCGGATCGCCGTCGGTGATCGCCTTCGGGCTCTTTCCCCAGAAGTCCATCCACTTGATGACCTTCATAACAAACATCAGCAGAGGACGCGGGATCGCCGCGAATTTGTCGAGCATATCGTCGATGCCGCCTTTTTGCTCCGTGCCCTTTTCGCGCACCTTCTTTACCCTGTCGACGACCATTTTGCTGACGCTGTCGACATTGTCGTCGTCCTTGGGGACAAAGGTCAGCAGCGCCTCTTCGGCGTGATCGTCAAAGGCGAGCTTCGCGACAAAGGCGACGCTGATATCATAGCGTTCATAGCATCTGCGTCCCTGGATGAAGCGGTTCATCAGCGGACGCTCCCTGACCATCTTCGATACCGCCGCGATGACGCAGTGGAAGAAGGTGGTTTTATACTCCGGATGCTCTTCGTTTTTCTTTTTGACGTATTCCATCAGATCGGTGACGTCGATCGTATCATGCAGATACACCTCGCAGTCGGTCCGATTCGGATAAAGGTGACACATGACGGTCTGCAGTCCCGGGATCTTGACCCGTCTGCCGTCCCATCGGTCGCCCCATTTTCTCTTATACCCGTTGATAACCTTCGCCATTTGAATCCCCCCTAGATTTCGTAAGCCTTTGAGTCCTCCATCGCCCCGGTCAGGATCCCCTTGCCGTTCATGCGGACAATGAAATCCTCGGTGCGGATCTGCGACGACAGCGGCGGAAACGCGTCGTCATAATGGTCGAGCAGTATCCGCCTCGGTCGAAGCGCCGCCACGATCGGCGCGACGGTCTTTGCGGGATTGCCCGTTCCCTGGAACGGCAGGATCAGCAGATCCGCGCCCGCCGGATAGAAGGTATTGTCGTCCGTACCCATACTGCCCATCAGCTGGATGTGTCTGCCGCCGACGCGGATATCATAAAACAAGGTTTCCCCATTTTCGGGATACGCCTTGTTCAGCTTCCACAGCCGCAGCAGCGCGTTCAGATTCATCGCGGTCGATTTCTTCAGCACCGTCTGCTTCGCGACGCCGAAGTCATACTGACAGTGCCGTCCCTGATACGCCTTGACGTCGAACGGGCCGAGGCTCAGCATATCGCCGGGCGCGATGAGGTTCAGCTTTTCTCTCGAAACGCCGTGTGCTTTCAGGGATGCGCAGGGCGTCAGCGTCGCGTAAATATCGACCGCTTTATCCTGATACAGCGAGGGGATATCATAGATGTGGTCAAAATGACCGTGTGTCACCAGCACTGCGTCAACGTCCCTCAGCGCCGCGGCGCGGTCGCTGTGATAGCGTTCCTCGTCGCTCACGCCGATCGGCGTCATCGCGACAAAGGGGTCCACCGCAAGCCGGTAGCCGTCCTCTTCCAGCACCAGCGCGGCAGTTTTATACCATGTCAGTTTCATTCTTGTTTTCCTCTTCTCTGTTGGCTTCTTCCTCCAGCAGACGGTACGCGACCTTGCCGACCAAGGTTTTCGGCAGCTCCCTGCGGAAGATGATCTCTCGCGGAAGGGCATACGCCGCGATACTTTTCCTCAGCTGTGCAAGGATCTTTTCCTTCAATTCATCGCTGCCCTCCACGCCGTCCATCAAAGCGACATACGCGCGGACGCGCTGCATCCTGCGGCGATCCTTCACGCCGATGACACAGCTGTACGCGACCTCATCCATACCGTCGATCACGTTTTCGATCTGACCGGGATACACGTTGTAGCCGTTGGTGATGATCATGCGCTTGATGCGCTGCTTGAAATAGACATAGCCGTCCTCGTCCATGTAGCCGAGATCGCCGGTATACAGCCAGATATTGCCGTCGGACAGCTTGCGAAGGGTGTCGGCGGTCTCCTCGGGATTGTCGAGATAACCGGTCATGACGGTCGGACCGCGCAGAATGATCTCGCCCTCGGTACCGGGCAGGAGAACGTCGTCCGTGCCGGGTGCGACGATCTGATAAACGGTATCCGGGAACGGGATGCCGATGCTGTTCTCGCGGTAGTCGTCGCGGGGCGTCAGACAGCTTGCGGTGACGCATTCGGTCAGGCCGTAGCCCTCGCGCACCTGTATGGTCGCGTGATGCTCTTTGAGAAAACGGTCGATGCTTTTTTTCAGCTCGACGGACAGCGAATCGCCGCCGCAGAACATGCCCATCAGAAAGCTCAGATCGACGCCGTCAAGCTGCTGTAAATGCAGCAGCGCCTCAAAGATCGTCGGAACTCCGGCAATGAAGTTCGGCTTCTTTTTGATGAGCGCCTCGCCGTAGGTCTTATTGTTGAAGGTCGGCATCAGGATGCACCGCGCGCCGTTGATCAGCACGGTGTGGATATTGATGCCCAGTCCGAAGCCGTGGAACATCGGCATACAGCTCAGGCAGGACAGTCCGGGACGGAACACCACGCCGATCGCCTCGGTCGCCTGCAGCGCGCAGCCGTTGAAGTTCAGGTCGGTCAGGCAGATGCCCTTGGGCGTACCGGTGGTGCCGCCGCTGTAAAGGATGACCGCGGTGCGGTATTTTTCAAAGGTGATCTCCGGCAGGGGCATGTTGCCGCCCTTTTTCAGAAAAGCGGTATACAGCATGCTGTTGTCGCCGTCCGGATATTTCATCAGGCTCCTGCCCTTTTTCAGATAGTACAGCACGGCAAGGTGCGGCGGCAGCTCCTCCTGCATACGGGTCACGATCGCCGTGACGGGATGGTCGGCGGCGCCGATCGCTTTTTTGACGGTCTGATAAAACAGATCGACGGTGACGATCGCCTTGCTCTTGGAAATATCCAGATAAAAGGTGATCTCCTTTTCCGCCGAAAGCGGATGCACCATATTGGCGACCGCTCCGATACGGTTCAGCGCGTAGAAGCAGTCCAGACACTGCGGGATATTCGGCATACAGAGGGTGACCCTGTCGCCTTTTCCGATCCCCAAACGGAGGAACGCCCGCGCACAGCGTTCGATCCTGGCGATGAATTTCGCATAGCTGGTCTTTTTGCCGTAGAACTCATACGCAGGCTCCTGCGGCAGCTGCTTCGCGATTTTTTCGACCATCTGATACATGGTCAGCTCGGGATATTCCAGATGCTCCCGCTGTACATATTTCTCGCTCATTTCGATTCAGATCCTTACCATACCGTTTCCGGTTTATCCCTATAAAAGACGACCCGCATGGGCTGTCCGCTCTCACACGGGTCGTTGTAACATTTGTGCCTTATTTCAGCTGTTCGATCGCCGCTTCGATCAGGGCGATCTTTTCTTTCTCTCTTTCCGCCTGATTCCTGATCTTCTCGATGACGGCGGCGGGCGCCTTGCCCATGAAGCCGGGATTGCTGAGCTTGCCCTCGTCCTGTCTGAGCATCTTTCTCGTCTGCTCCAGCTCCTTGTTCAGACGCTTGAGCTCCGCCTCTTTATCGACCAGCTCGTTCATCGGGATATAGATCTTCGCGTCGGCGGTGACAACGGTGACCGCGCCGTCGATATTGAAATCGTCGCCGATCTCCACATCGCTTGCCGAAGCGAGCTTCTTCATGAATTCCACGCCGTGGAGGAAGGTCTCCTGCGCCTTGGTCGCGATGTAGTAGTTCGCCTTTTTGGAGGGCGGAACGTTCATCTCGTTGCGCTGGGTACGGATGGCGGTGATGGCAGTCATGATCTTCTTCATCTGCTCTGCCTCGTCGTCAAAGACCAGCTCCTCGGTGAACTCCGGATACTTCTCCAGCATGATGGTCTCGCCTTCATGCGGCAGGCTCTGCCAGATCTCCTCCGTGATGAACGGCATGAACGGATGCAGGAGCTTCAGGATCTTGTCAAGCACATAGACCAGCACCTGACGCGCGCCCTGAGCGGCTTTCTGGTCGTCGCCGTAGAGAGCGGATTTTTTCAGCTCGATGTACCAGTCGCAGAAGCAGTCCCAGATAAAGTCGTACAGCTTCTGTACCGCGATTCCCAGCTCGAACTTGTCGAGATTCTCGGTGACGTCTCTGCACAGGGTGTTCAGGGTGGACAGGATCCACTTATCCTCGAGCTTCAGCTCCTCGGGAAGCGTGAGCGCCACCTCGTGACCCTCGATATTCATCAGCACAAAACGGCTGGCGTTATACAGCTTATTGGCGAAGTTGCGGCAGCTTTCGACGCGCTCCTCGCTGAATCGCATATCGTTTCCGGGCGAGTTGCCGGTCGCAAGGAAGAAGCGCAGCGCATCAGCGCCGTAACGGTCGATGACCTCGATCGGATCGACGCCGTTGCCCAGCGACTTGGACATTTTTCTGCCCTGTGAGTCGCGGATCAGACCGTGGATGAATACCGTGCGGAACAGTACGTCGCCCATGTTATGCATGCCGGAGAAGATCATTCTCGCGACCCAGAAGAAGATGATATCGTAGCCGGTGACCAGCGTATCGGTCGGATAAAAGTATTTCAGCTCTTCTGTTTCCTCAGGCCAGCCCATGGTCGAGAACGGCCACAGCGCGGAGCTGAACCATGTATCCAGCGTATCCTCGTCCTGCGACATATGGACACAGCCGCACTTCGGGCATTTTTCGGGAGCGGACTTCGCGACGACCATCTCGCCGCACTCGTCGCAGTAGTAGGCGGGGATGCGATGACCCCACCACAGCTGGCGCGAAATGCACCAGTCCTTGATATTCTCCATCCAGTTGAAGTAGATCTTCTCACTTCTCTTGGGAATGAACTTGGTTCTGCCGTCGCGCACGCATTCGATCGCCGGTTCCGCGAGCGGCGCCATCTTGACGAACCACTGCTTGGATACCATCGGCTCGATGGTGGTGTGACAGCGGTAGCAGGTGCCGACGTCATGTGTCAGGTCCTCGACCTCTTTGAGCAGACCCTGCTCTGTCAGGTCGGCGACGATCGCCTTGCGTGCCTCGTCGGTGGTCATGCCGGCATATTTGCCGCAATCCAGCACCTCAGGCTCGTTCTCGGCAAGATTGCCCTTTGCCTTCAGCTCCTCGTATGCCGCAACGTCTTCGGCGCCGGTCATGTGACCGTCGTAGGTGAAGCAGCGGACGATCGGCAGGCTGTGACGCTGACCGACCTCAAAGTCGTTAGGGTCATGGGCGGGTGTGATCTTGACCACGCCGGTACCCTTTTCCATATCGGCATGCTCGTCACAGACGATCGGGATCTCCTTATTCAGCAGCGGCAGGATGACATGACAGCCGTGCAGATGCTTGTATCTTTCGTCCTCGGCGTTGATCGCCACAGCGGTATCGCCGAGCATGGTCTCGGGACGGGTGGTCGCGATCTCCAGCATCTCTCCGGTTTCCTTGACGGGGTAGAGGATATGCCAGAAATGACCGTTTTGCTGCTCATACTCAACCTCTGCATCCGAGATAGAGGTACAGCAGTGGGGGCACCAGTTGACCATGCGGTTGCCGCGGTAGATGAGCCCCTCGTCGTAGAGCTTGACGAAAACCTCCTTGACGGCGTTGGAGCAGCCCTCATCCATCGTGAAGCGCTCGCGCTCCCAGTCGCAGCTGACGCCTAATTTCCAGAACTGTCTGGTGATGCGGTCGCCGTATTCCTTTTTCCACGCCCACGCGCGTTCCAAAAACTTTTCACGGCCGATATCGTGCTTGCTGATCCCTTCCTTGCGCATCGCCTCAACGATCTTCGCCTCGGTCGCGATGGACGCGTGGTCGGTACCCGGCAGCCACAGCGCGGAATAACCCTGCATCCTGCGAAAACGTATCAGGATATCCTGCAGGGTGTTGTCCAGTGCGTGACCGATATGCAGCTGACCCGTGATGTTGGGCGGCGGCATGACGATGGAGTACGGTTTCTTCTCGGGATCAACAACGGCATGGAAGTAGTTGTTGTCCATCCAGAAGCGATATATCCTGTCCTCGACCAGCTTGGGATCGTAGGACTTGTTCAGTTCAGCCATAATGAACCCTCCAATAATTCCAATAATATGCAGGGGCAGGTCAGGACAGCCCTTCGTCACTTCAGTCGCTGAAGCATCAGGGCGGCTGTTCATGCCCATAAAACCCCATATTATAACTTATATATTATCGCATTATATGCAGCTTTTGTCAAGGAAAAATAGCGGCGCAGTTGTTAATAACTGCCCCGCTGTATTCTTCTATTCTTCTTTCAAATTGAGCTTCATCCGTTTTGTCGATTGATCACCGAGCGTGATCATCAACTCCGGATCTGTCAGACTTACATCAATTGTATCGACAGCTTTGGTATATCTGTTTTCAACCATGATATCCCTCCTCTTTCAGAATATCCTTCAGCTTCAGCCGAGCCCGGCGGAGCGCTGTAGAAACGGTGTTTTCATTTTTTCCGAACAGCTCTGCGATCTCCCTCACCGAATACTCCTGATAATAATACAAGTAGATCACACTGCGAAAAAACGGCTTCAGCTTCATCACTTCATCCATAATGCTTTCGCTCTCGGGAGAAATATCTCCGACATGGTCATCCAGCGGCTCCGTACGCTTTCTCCACGCACATTTATGTAGATCCTTGCATATATTGACCGTTACACGTATCAGATAGGCTTTCAGATGACTGTCATTGGTCAGAGGGGCATTCTCATCACGCACCAATCTCAGACAAACATCCTGAAACACATCATCTGCATCCACGCGTGATCCTGTATGGTGATAGGCGAGTGCAAAGATCATCTTCGCATAGCACTTCACCGCCGTTTCGATCGTTCCGACCGTGACGATAAAGAGATGATCTTCTTTGCCGAGGTATCATTACTTACTTTGATACGCCTCAACTCCTTTCGCCAATAATACGAATCAAACGTCCTTATCCGTGCATTAATAATAAAATTATCTAAAAAACAACAGCGCAGCCGACTGCTCGACTGCGCTGTTGTTTTATGGCAACTAAATAAATAATCAACCAAAAGGGTCCAACACCCTGAAAACTGAACAAAGTGTGCGGATGAAAGGAGAGATAAGATGGGATGACCAAAGGAATGTGGTCAAGCCCTCGACCTATTAGTACTGCCAA
>ONAS01000004.1 GCA_900315815.1 uncultured Eubacteriales bacterium | reverse complement strand
TGAGCTTTTTGAACGCATTCGTGAGTTTTTGAGACAGTCCTTCAAACGCCATGTTGGTCCTCCCTTTCCATCAGTTTTTCCGTATCGTCGATCAGCCTGTCGCACAAGCCGATGATAGCAGCATCCCGGGTCAGCCCGCGTATCTCTTCGGCGTACGCGAGGATCTTGCCGACGGTTTTCTGCTGTGCGTTGTAGTTTTGATAGAAATGCAGCTTGCTTTCATAGTCGCGCAGCTTTTTCGCTGCGCGGTTCAGCGAGTCGCGCACCCCCTGGCGGCTGATGGACAGGATATCCGCCACCTCCGAGAGGGACAGGTCGTCGTTGACATACAGCTCGACCACCTGCTGCTGCGAACGGTTGAGAAGCTCTTTGTAGAAGTCGTAGAGCAGAGATATCTCGAGCTTTGAATCCATCTGCATCCCTTTCCTGTAAAGTATTTTTCTTTACACCTGAGCTATTATAGCAGAAGCGATCCGCTTTGTCAAGGAAAATTTGACGGCGGACGGCGGCGCCGAGGCGCAAAAAAGGACTGCAGCGCGATGCGTGCAGTCCCAGATGATGCGGTCAGCCCTTCTTGGGAAGGATAAAGCCGATTTTCTTCATCGCCTTGTCGACGGTGCGCGAGGAAATGCGGATGGCGAACTCCGCGCTCCTTGTGTAGCATTCCTCGATGTACTTCTTGTCCTTGCAGTATTCCTCATACCGCTTGCGGATGGGGGAAAGCTCCGCGACGACCGCCTCGCCGACGGCTGTTTTGAAATCGCCGTAGCCCTTGCCGTCAAAGTCGCGCTCGATCTGCTCAAAGCTCAGTCCGGTCACCGCCGCGTAAATGCTCATGAGGTTGTTGATGCCGTCCTTGCCCTCGGCATAGCGGACCTTTGCCTCGCTGTCGGTGACGGCACGCTTGAATTTCTTCATGATCACGTCGTCGCTGTCGGTCATCATGATGCAGCCGTTGGCGTTTTCGTCCGACTTGCTCATTTTGGAGGTCGGCGTCTGCAGGCTCATGACGCGGGAGCTGTCCTTCGGAATAAAGCCCTCGGGGATCTTGAAGACGCTGCCGTAAATGCTGTTGAAGCGGGTCGCGACGTCGCGGGTCAGCTCGATATGCTGTTTCTGGTCGGCGCCGACGGGGACCTTGTCCGCCTGATACAGCAGGATATCGCCTGCCATCAGGCTGGGATAGGTGAAGAGTCCCGCGTTGATGTTGTCCGCGTGCCTTGCGGATTTATCCTTGAACTGCGTCATGCGGCTCAGCTCGCCGAACTGGGTATAGCAGTTGAGGATCCATGCCATGACGCTGTGGTTGGGGTTGTGGCTCTGGATGAAGAACGGCGCTTTTTCCACGTCCACGCCGCACGCCATGACCATCGCGTATGCGTCGATGATGTTGCGGCGCATGGCGGCAGGCTCTTGACGCACGGTGATGGTATGCAGGTCCGCCAGCGCGTACAGGCAGTTATAGTCGGGATTGTCCTGCATCTTGACCCAGTTGCGCAGCGCGCCGAGATAATTGCCGAGGGTGATGGTGCCGCTGGGCTGGATCGCAGAGAAGACGATCTGCTTTTTCTTTTCCGTATTTTCCATTGTGATCAAATCCTTCATTCAATTTGCAGGGGAAGGGGCTTGACCCTCCCGCCGGTTTATCCGATGATCTCTTCCGCCAGCTTGCCGATCTCGATGATGCCCTGAGTGAGCTGTTCGTCGGTCGGCGTAGAAAAGTTGATGCGGAAGGAGTGGCATTCCGCCGCGCTGTCGGTGAGGAAGGCGTTGCCCGGAACGACGCACACCTTGCGCTCTGTCAGCTTTTTGCAGAAGTCGAGCATATCCGTATCCGCGGGCAGATCGCACCAGATGAACAGACCGCCCTCGATCTTGTTGTAGCGGATGCCGTGCGGTACGACGTACTTGTCCAGAAGCTCCATGCACAGCGCGGCTTTCTTGGTATACAGCGCTCTGAGGTAATCCAGATGCGCTTCAAAGTCATACTTTGTCATCAGCTCATAGCACAGCATCTGCGACCACATCGCGGTGTGGACGTCCTGACCCTGCTTGCAGATGATCATCTTCGCCATCGCCGCCTTGTTCGCCATCATGTAGCCGGCGCGGATGCCGGGAGAGACGACCTTGGAGAAGGAGCCGGAGTAAATGACGATGCCCTCGGTGTCGAAGCTCTTGATGGACGGAACGTCCTCGCCGTAATAGCGCAGATCGCCGTAGGGATTGTCCTCGATGATCATGCAGTCGTGGGCGAGCGCCAGCTCATAAAGCCTTTTCCTCTTTTCAAGCGACATGGTGACGCCTGACGGATTCTGGAAATTCGGGATGGTGTAGATCAGCTTTGCGTTGGGGTTCTCATCCAGGACCTTTTCCAGCTCTTCCATATTCATGCCGTCCGGCTCGACGCTCACGCCGACCAGATCGGTATTATAGCTGCGGAAGGTGTTCAGCGCGCCGACAAAGGACGGCGCCTCGCACACCAGCACATCATGCTCGTTCAAAAAGGTTTTCGCGGCGATATCCATGACCTGCTGTGCGCCGGAAACGATGATGAGCTCGTCGTCGTCCGTGCCGATTTGATGTTTTTTTCCGAGATATGCCTTCAGGGTATCGCGCAGGGGCTGATAGCCCTCGCTGACGCCGTACTGCAGGACGCCGATGGGATTCTCCCGCAGGAGCCGTTTGCTGATCTCGCGGATCGCGTCAACGGGGAATGCGTCGGGAGCGGGATTGCCCGCCGACAGAGAGATCACGCCCGGATCGGACGCGCTTTTCAGAATTTCGCGGATGGCGTTGGGCTTGAGCGCCAGCACCTTGTCGGAAAACCGATAATCCATATGTTACACTTCCTCAAATGAACTGAGCAAACCGCGCATACGACGCGGATTTGCCTTAATCCTCACTATTGTAGCACAACAAACGCCGTTGTGCAAGATTCAATCGTCAACTTCATCGCGGATGTAGTGGGCAGAATCCGATCTGTATCGAAAAAAACGGCGGGATCGACGCAAAACCTTACGAAAAATGACAATTTTCTTTCAAAAAAGAAATAAAAATCGCGATTATCTGTTGTATAAATCTCAAACTTGTTGTATAATAAACAAGAATATGGGCTTTGTTATCACCGAAAGCCATCACAAGGAGGCGTCCCATGCCATACGATAACTTTGACGATACACGACGTGCGTCAGAAGCGCTCAGACGCAGCCGCGCAGCCGCAAAAGCGAAAAAAGAGCGCAGGAAAAAGCTGCTGATCCGCCGCACCATCATCGTGGTAGTCTGCGCGCTGATCCTGTTCACGGCGATTTTTCTGGTCGTCCAGCTGATCAAGCTGATCTTCGGTATCGGCAAGGGCTCAGAGTCCTCCAAGGAGGACAACCGCAAGATCTATACCGTTTCGGCAGAGACCGAGCCTCCCGCTGAGGGCAGCACGGACGCCGCAGGGAATATCGACGACGCCCATACCTTCGTCACGCCGAACATCAAGGATGACAAGACCTCTACCGGTCATTACTCCGCATCCAACGGCGGCGTATATATCTACAACAACATGGCGCTCGAGCTGTTCGGAGGCTCCGACAGCTCCGCCGAGTATTACGCCCAGACGATCTCCGAGTTCAAGAAAAACGCTCCCGAGTACACCGTCTACAACATGGTGGTCCCGAACCATACCGAGTTCGCTCTGCCGCGCCGTCTGATCGACGACGGCACCGTTTCCACGAACGTCCAGGCGGACAGCATCAAGAAGATCTACGAGAGCTACACCGAGGACGTCAAGCCGATCAACTGCTACAACAACCTTGCCCAGCACATCGACGAGTATATCTATTTCAACACCGACCACCATTGGTCGGGACTGGGCGCGTTTTACGCGTACGAGGCGTTCTGCCGCCAGACCGGTCAGGAGCCGCTCGATCTTTCCGCCTGTACGGAAAAGACCATCCCCGATTTTGAGGGAACCCTCGCGAGCTACGACGAATCCGTCATGAACAACCTCGATACCGTCCACTTCTGGACCTTCCCCTACGCGACCCACGCCGAGCGCATGAGCGAGATGGGCGCGGAGATGGAGCAGACCTCCATCTACTACGAGGATGAGCCGTCCGGCACCCTGTCCTACGGCGTGTTCATCTGGGGCGATTCGCCGCTGTTCATCGAGTACAACGACGAGCTGCAGAACGGCAAGAAGATCGCCGTCATCAAGGAAAGCTACGGCAACAGCTTTGTGCCGTACCTCAGCAACAACTATCAGGAGGTCCATGTCATCGACCCGCGTCATTGGCAGGGCAACCTCAAGAGCTATATGCAGGATCACGATATCGACGAGGTGCTGTTCATCAACAACGTCATGTCCGCCAACACCGCGGCGTTCGTCGACGACTATATCCGCTCGATCTACTGATCCCGATCTCAGGGGGATAAGCTTCTCCCGAAAAACACCCGGCTGTGATCCGCAAAAGGAGGTGAAACGGAAATGATAGCAAAGAAAGTAAAAGTCAATGTATACGGCATGTTGTCCGAACATCTGTATTCCGGCTATGCTTCTGCCGATACCGCAAAAAACACAAGCTCGTATATCATCACAAAGCACCCCCTGCGCGACTTTATGTTCGGTGTTGTCATTGCCGTCGCCACCTTCAGAGGCGTCGGAGAACGGCTGATCATCGCGCCCGAGGGCGAGATCTACTACGAGCCGGAGATCCGCGAGCATCTGTCCATCCTCCGCAACGCGGTGATCGACAAGCTCTCCTGCCTGTATGAGAAGAGCTGCGGCGCGATCGTGATCCATAAGAACGGCAATCACTACAAGACCCTGCTGGTCAAGAACCACAACGGCAGGAACTACAGCTTCCCCAAGGGTCACGTGGAAAAGGGCGAGACCGAACAGCAGACCGCCATCCGCGAGGTCAAGGAGGAAACCGGGCTGGACATCGAGATCATCGACGGCGTCCGCGAGGTGTCCGATTACTGTCCGTTCGGCAAGATCAAAAAGCGCGTGGTATTCTTCATGGCGCAGACCTTCTCCGACAAGGTGACCGTCCAGGAGGAGGAGATCGACAGCTATATCTGGGTCGATCTGTTCGAAGCCCATCACCGCTGTATCTACGACAACGACCTGCGCGTCATCCGCAAGGCAAAGGAAAACCTGAACAAGCTGAAATAAAGAGCCGAAAAAGCCATAACAAAACGGAGCTGCATCATGTACAGCTCCGTTATCTTTTTATCCGATCGTTTTACTGAACGCTGAACAGCAGCTCGCCGTAGCTCGGATACGGCCAGTACTTCGACGCGGTACACATTTCCATCTTGTCGCCGGTCTCGCGCAGGGCTTCCATCGCGGCAAAGATATGGTCGCACGAATACTGCGCCAGCATGCGGATATCGTCCGCGTACTGTTCGGCGGCGTCCACCTGCTCCTCCAGCGCGTCGATCCTCTCGGAGAATTCCGTCAGCAGATCCGACAGCTTCGTGACCAGCTTCAGCTCCGCGTCCACCTTGATGTCGGGCGATACCGCGCGCTTGCGTTCGATGGTCGCGCAGGTCTTGCCGGTAAAGGCGGAAACCGATGGCAGGATGTCCTTTTTCGCCATGTCGAGCATGGTCAGCGCTTCCAGGTTGATGATCTTGATGTAGTTTTCGAGCAGGATCTCCTGACGCGCCTCGACCTCCCGCTTTGAGAAGATGTGGTTGCGCTCGAACAGCTCGATGTTCTTTTTGTCGTTATATCTCGCGAGCGCCTCGGGCGTGCCTTTGAGGTTCAGCAGGCCGCGGCTCTCCGCTTCCTTGATCCATTCGTCGGTGTAGCCGTCGCCGTTGAAGATGATGCGGCGGTGCTTTTTAAGATTTTTGCGGATCAGCCTGCGGCATGCCGCATCAAAGTTCTCCGCCTGCTCCAGCTCGTCGGAAAAGCCCGCGAGGGTATCCGCGACGATGGTGTTGAGCATGATGTTCGGGCAGGAGATGTTCAGCGCCGAACCCAGCGAGCGGAACTCGAATTTGTTGCCGGTAAAGGCGAACGGCGAGGTGCGGTTGCGGTCGGTGGTGTCCTTGCGAATGACCGGCAGGCTCTCCGCGCCGGTCTCCATCAGCACCTTGCCCTGGCTTTCGTAGTCCTCACGGTTGATGATCGCTTCGACGACCGCTTCCAGATCGTCGCCTAGGAACATCGAGATGATGAAGGGCGGCGCTTCGTCTCCGCCCATGCGGTGGTCGTTGCCCGCTGTCGCGACGGACAGCCGCAGCAGATCCTGATGATCGTCGACCGCCTTGATGACCGCGGTGAGGAAGAGAAGGAACTGCAGATTGTCCTCCGGATGCTTGCCGGGCTTGAACAGGTTTTCGCCGGTGTTGGTCGACAGCGACCAGTTGTTATGCTTGCCGGAGCCGTTGACGCCCTTGAAGGGCTTTTCGTGCAGCAGACAGACCATGCCGTGCTTCATCGCGAGGCGCTTCATCAGCTCCATGGTGATCTGATTGTGGTCGGCGGCGATGTTGACGTCGGTGAAGATCGGCGCCAGCTCGTGCTGGGCGGGAGCGACCTCGTTATGCTCGGTCTTCGCGTAGACGCCGAGCTTCCACAGCTCCTCGTCCAGCTCGGACATGAAGTCCTTGACGCGCTTTTTGATCGCGCCGAAATAGTGATCGTCCAGCTGCTGACCCTTCGGTGAACGCGCGCCGAACAGGGTGCGTCCGGTATATTTCAGGTCTTTTCTGCGGTCGTACAGCTCTTTATCGATCAGGAAGTATTCCTGCTCCGGACCGACGGTGACCTTGACGCGTGTGACGTCGGTCTTGCCGAACAGCCGCAGCATGCGGACCGCCTCGTGGTTGATGCGGTCCATCGAGCGCAGCAGAGGGGTTTTCTTGTCCAGAACGTCGCCGGTGTAGGACATGAACGCCGTCGGGATGCACAGGGTGTTGTCCTTGACAAAGGCGTAGGAGGTCGGATCCCATGTCGTGTAGCCGCGTGCCTCAAAGGTGGCGCGGATGCCGCCGTTCGGGAAGGACGACGCGTCCGGCTCGCCCTTGATCAGCTCCTTGCCGGAGAATTCCATGATCACCCTGCCGTTGCCGGTAGGGGAAAGGAAGCTGTCGTGCTTTTCGGCGGTGATGCCGGTCATCGGCTGGAACCAGTGGGTGTAGTGGGTACAGCCCTGCTCGATCGCCCAGTCCTTCATCGCGTCGGCGACGATATTCGCGACCTCGATGTCGAGCGGTCTGCCGTTTTCTATGGTTGCACGGAACGCGGCGTATGCCTCTTCGGGCAGACGCTCCCGCATTTTTTCCTCATTAAAGACGTTTTTCGCAAAGATCTCGGGTACATTTATCATACAAATCCCCCAGCAGGTTTGAATTTTGATTCACCGTAAAGTATATTACGATTAAAGTTTATTGTCAAGAAATTGTTGGTATGACAGCTGTCTGCCGTGTTGACAAGACAATCCGCGCAAATTATAATGGATAGCGACATCACAAAGCGAAAGAGGAACGGCTATGAAACTACATTTCACCAAAATGCACGGCATCGGCAACGATTATATCTACTTCAGCACGTTTGACCAGACGATCGATGATCCCGAGGCGCTTTCGGTCAGACTGTCCGACCGCCGCTTCGGCGTCGGCGGCGACGGCATCATCCTTGTCTGCCCGAGCGATATCGCCGACGCGAAGATGCGGATCTTCAACGAGGACGGCAGTGAGGCGAAGATGTGCGGCAACGGCATCCGCTGTGTCGCAAAGTTCGTCTACGATCACGGTATCGTCCCCGCCGATAAAACCACCGTCGCGATCGACACCCTCAGCGGCGTCAAGACCATCGACCTGACCGTCGAGAACGGCAGGGCGGTATCCGCGAAGGTCGATATGGGCGCCGCGATACTCAAGCCGTCCGATATCCCGATGGATCACGCGGGCGAGACCGTTGTCGATCAGCCGCTGGAGGTCGGAGGAAAGACCTATCGCGTGACCGCCGTCAGCATGGGGAATCCCCACTGCGTGACCTTTGTCGGCGACGTCGACAGCCTTGACCTTCCCGCGATCGGGCCGCTGTTTGAGAACCATCCTGCTTTCCCCGACCGCGTCAATACCGAGTTCGTGCAGGTCATCGACGACCGCACCCTGAAAATGCGCGTCTGGGAGCGCGGCTCCGGCGAGACCTGGGCGTGCGGTACCGGCGCGTGCGCGACCGTCGTCGCTTCCTGTCTCAACGGCTTCTGCCGAAAGGGAGAGGACGTCACCGTGCATCTGCGCGGCGGCGATCTTGTCATCCGCTATACCGACGAGACCGTCGTGATGACCGGACCGGCCGCGACGGTGTTTGAGGGAGAGATAGAGGTATAAACAATAACGGAATGACGGCGGGGTCACCCGCCTTCTATTCTGCCTAAAAACATTTCCACATCCCGATCGCTATCCGTCAAGATGATGAAATCCGCTCACAGCGCTTGACTTTACTATGATAAAGTGATAACATAACAGAGCAATTCAAAACGGATAACTGTTTTTTGGGCGGATGATCGGCGCCGTGCCGTTCATTCGCTGCGGAGGTATTTATGAGAAATTTCAAGTCGGATTCCGTTGACAGGCTGTTCGACGCTGTTCTGTCCCTCAAGGACAGGGACGAGTGCTATGCCTTTTTCGACGATATCTGCACCATCAAGGAGATCACCGATATGGCACAGCGGCTGGATACCGCTTTCCTGATCGATGAGGGAATCAGCTACCAGAAGATATCGGAGCGCATCGGCGTTTCCACCGCGACCATCAGCCGCGTCAGCCGCTGTCTGAATTACGGCGCGGGCGGCTATCGCGCGGTGATCGATCGCATGAAGGAGGACGGCGAATGAACATCAACGACAGCGTCCTCAGCGTGACCGAACGCCTGACCTTCACCCTGCGCGATCTGTACAGCCGCAGCGGCTATCACCCCTACCGCATGAGCAAGTTCGAGGACTACGATCTGTACAGCCGCAACAAGGATTTTCTGGTGTCCGATCAGGTCATCACCTTTACCGACAACGGGGGCAGGCTGAAGGCGCTCAAGCCCGACGTCACCCTTTCCATCATCAAGAACCATACCGACGGCGAAACAAAAAGGCTCTACTATAACGAAAACGTCTACCGTGTGTCCAAGGGCACCGATTCCTTTAAAGAGATCATGCAGTCCGGCGTCGAGTGCATCGGCGATATCGGTGTGTCCGAGACCCGTGACTGTCTGCATCTGGCGGCGGAAAGTCTCGCGCTGATCGGCGGCGGCTATGTGCTGGACGTGTCCAGCCTCGATATCCTCAACGCCGCGCTGGCGCATGTCACCGACAGCCTTTCCGTTCAGAATGCGCTGGTCAAATGCGTCAGCGAGAAGAACATCCACGGGATCCTCTCGATCTGTGAGGAAAACGGCGTCGGCGCAGAGCTTGCCGAACCGCTGATCGCGCTGGTGACGCTTTGCGGAAGACCCGAAAGCGTTCTGGAAAAGCTGCGCGGCATCTGCGCGGAGCTCGGCTGTGACGACGCGTTCTGCGAGCTGGAGGAAACCATCGGCTCCGCGGGATCGGCAGAAAAGCCGTACAACATCCAAATCGATTTTTCGGTCGTTTCCGAACGCAGCTATTATAACGGCGTGATCTTCAAGGGCTTCCTCAGCGGCGTCCCCGACAGCGTACTGTCGGGCGGCCGCTATGACAAGCTGATGCGCCGCATGAAGCGCAAGTCAAAAGCCGTCGGCTTTGCCGTGTACCTCGACGCCCTCGAGCGTGTCGATACCGACGCGGAGCTTCCGCAGGACGACATGCTGAACATCGCCCTTCCCAAGGGCAGACTGGGCGAAAAGGTCTACAGCATGTTCGAGCAGGCGGGGTTTGACTGTCCCTCCATCCGCGAGAATAACCGCAAGCTGATCTTCGAGAATCCCAAAGCTGGCGTGCGTTATTTCTGGGTCAAGCCCTCCGACGTCGCGATCTATGTCGAGCGCGGCGCGGCGGACGTCGGCGTAGCGGGCAAGGATATCCTGCTGGAATACGAGCCGGATATCTATGAGCTGATCGATCTGGACATCGGCAAATGCCGCATGGCGGTCGCCGCTCCCAAGGGCTTCGCGGACGACAGCCGGCATACCCTGCGTGTCGCGACGAAATTCTCCAAGATCGCCGCCGATCATTATGCCTCCAAGGGCAGGGATATCGACATCGTCCACCTCAACGGCTCGATCGAGATCGCGCCGATCCTCGGGCTGACGGATGTGATCGTCGATATCGTCGAGACCGGCACCACCCTCAAAGAAAACGACCTTGAGGTCATCGAGACCATCGTTCCGATCTCTGCGCGCCTGATCGCGAACAAGTCGAGCAGTAAATTCAAGCGCGCCGCCATCAGACGATTGGTACAGGAGTTAAAGAAATGATCAAGATTCTGAAATATAACGAAGTAGATAACGCCGAGATATTCGCGCGCGTTGAGCTGACCTCCTCCGTGGAGGACGTCGTCGCCGCGATCATCGCCGACGTCCGCAAAAACGGCGACAGCGCGCTGTTCGCCTATACCGCGAAATTCGACAAAGCGGAGCTGACCCGCATGGAGGTCACTCCCGAAGAGATCGAAGAGGCAAGAAACGCCGTCGAGCCGGAATTCATCGCGATTCTCGAAAAGGCGGCAAAGAACATCCGCAGGTTCCACGAGGCGCAGAAGCGTCAGAGCTTCATCATCAATGATACCGACGGCGTCGTGATGGGACAGAAGATCATCCCCGTCGACCGCGCAGGTCTGTACGTACCCGGCGGCACGGCGGCATATCCCTCCACGGTCCTGATGGACGCGATCCCCGCCAAGATCGCGGGCGTGAGGGAGGTCGTCATGGTCACTCCGCCCTCCGCCGACGGCAGGGTCAATCCTGCGATCCTCGCGGCGGCGTCCGTCGCGGGCGTGGATAAGATCTTCAAGGTCGGCGGCGCACAGGCGATCGCCGCCCTCGCCTACGGCACCGAGTCCGTCCCAAAGGTCGATAAGATCGTCGGACCCGGCAACGCCTTTGTCGCCGAAGCGAAAAAGCAGGTGTTCGGTCAGGTCTCCATCGATATGATCGCCGGACCCAGCGAGATCCTGATCGTCGCGGACGGCAAGACCAATCCGAAGTACGCCGCCGCCGATCTGCTTTCTCAGGCTGAGCACGACAAGCTCGCCTCCGCGGTGCTTGTCACCGACAGCGCGGCGCTGGCACAGGCGGTCAGCGAAGAGCTGGAGCGTCAGATCCCTCTGCTCGACCGCGCGGAGATCGCCCGCGCCTCTATTGACAATAACGGCAAGATCATCGTCGCGGATAATCTCGACGTTGTGATCGACATCGCCAACGAGATCGCTCCCGAGCATCTGGAGCTGTGCGTGGACAATCCCTTTGATTATCTGGACAAGATCCGTCACGCGGGTTCGATCTTCATGGGACGCAGCTGTCCCGAAGCCCTCGGCGACTATCTTGCGGGTCCGAACCACACCCTGCCGACCTCCGGCACGGCAAAGTTCTCCAGCCCCCTGTCCGTCGACGACTTCATCAAAAAGACACAGTACACCTATTTTACCGCCGACGCGCTGAAAGCGGTCGCCTATGACGTGGCGAAGTTCGCCGAAAAAGAAGGCCTGACCGCACATGCGAGATCTGCCGTCGTGCGGCTGGAGGAAGAGTGATGAGCCGCTTTTTCTCCGATAAATACAGCCGGCTGACGCCCTACACGCCGGGCGAACAGCCGAAAACCCGCAAATTCGTCAAGCTGAACACCAACGAAAGCCCCTTCGGTCCCTCTCCGCTCGCGGCGGAATACGCGGCGAAGGCGGCGGAAAGCCTGCAGCTGTACAGTGATATCGAATGCACCGCCCTGACCGGTAGGCTCGCTGAGATGTACGGGCTCGAAAGGGAGAATATCCTGTTCACCAACGGCTCCGACGAGGCGCTGAACTTTGCGTTCATGGCGTTCTGCGACGAGGATCACCCCGCTGTTTTTCCGGATATCACCTACGGCTTTTATCCGGTGTTCGCGGCGCTCAACAACGTTCCCTTTGAGGAGATCCCGCTCAACGGTGATTTCACCGTGAACGTCGATGATTACTGTGGTATCGGCAAAACGATCTTCCTTGCCAACCCCAACGCGCCGACAGGCATCGCTCTGCCGCTTTCCGACATCGAGCGCATCATCGCAAGCAATCCCGACAGTATCGTCGTTGTGGACGAGGCGTATGTGGATTTCGGAGCGGAAAGCGCCGTGAGCCTGATCGGCCGATACGATAACCTGCTGGTCACCCAGACCTTTTCCAAATCCCGTTCTTTGGCGGGAGGACGCCTCGGTATGGCGATCGCCTGCCCCGCGCTCATCCGTGATCTGAACACCATCAAATTCTCGACCAACCCCTACAACGTCAATTCCCTGACCCAGGCGGCGGGACTCGGCGCCTTGGAGGATGACGCGTATTTCAGAGAGAACTGCGCCAGAATCATCGAGAACCGCGCGTATCTGACGGACGGCCTGCAGAAGCTCGGCTTCGTCACGACCGAATCATCCGCCAACTTCGTTTTTGCGATGCACCCGAAGCTCGACGGCGAACAGTTTTACTTACAGCTCAAGGAGCGCGGCGTGCTGATCCGTCATTTCACGCTCGACCGCATCCGCGGCTTCAACCGCATCACCGTCGGCACCCGTTCACAGCTGGACACACTGCTTGACGCTGCCAAGGACATTCTCGGAGGAATAGTATGAGATGTGCTGAAATCAACCGAAAAACCAATGAGACCGACATCCGCCTGCGATTGGATCTTGACGGTACCGGCAAAAGCGATATCGACAGCGGCGTCGGCTTTCTCGATCATATGCTGACCCTGTTCGCGCGTCACGGACGCTTTGATCTGACCCTGAAATGCGACGGCGACACCTATGTCGACGACCACCATTCCGCCGAGGATATCGGCATCGCGCTGGGTCAGGCGTTCTCACAGGCGCTGGGCGAAAAGCGCGGTATCATCCGTTACGGCAGCTTTATCCTGCCTATGGACGAGAGCCTGATCCTCACCGCGGCGGATATCTCCGGACGCGCGCACCTGAACTATGATCTGCATATCCCGACCCAGAAGGTCGGTACCTTTGATACCGAGCTGGTGGAAGAATTCTTCCTCGGCTTTGTCCGCAACGCGGACCTCACCCTGCACATCAAGCAGCTGGAAGGCAAAAACAGCCACCACATCATCGAGGGCGCGTTCAAATCCTTCGGGCGCTCCATGAAGCAGGCAGTCGCGATCGACGCCGCTTTCAGGGACGAGATCCCCTCCACGAAAGGGGTGCTGTAATGATCGCGATCATCGACTACGGCGTCGGCAATCTGTTTTCCCTGAAAAGCTCCTTCGCCGCCATCGGACAGGAGGCTGTCGTGACCTGCGACCCCGATGTGATCGCCTCCGCCGACCGTCTGATCCTGCCGGGAGTCGGCGCGTTCGGCGACGCCGCGCAAAAGCTGCGCGACTCCGGGATGGCTGACGTCGTAAAGCGGCAGGCAGCGTCGGGCAAGCCCATCATGGGCATCTGTCTGGGCATGCAGCTGCTGTTCGACAAAAGCTATGAGTACGGCGAGCACGAGGGACTGGGGCTGATCCGCGGCGAGATTCGCCCGATCTCCGGGATCATCGACAGCGGCTTGAAGATCCCGCACATCGGCTGGAACGCACTGATCGTCAAAAAGCCGAGCAGGCTGTTCCGCTATTTGAACGCGGGCGACTGCGTCTACTTTGTCCATTCCTACTACGCCGCCGACTGTGAGGAAAGCACCACAGCGACCGCCGAGTACAGCGCAGAGCTGACCGCGTCGGTGGAGAACGGCAACGTTTACGGATGCCAGTTCCACCCGGAAAAGAGCGGCGATGTGGGCTTGAAGATATTGCAGGCGTTCTGCGAGATATAACTCCCGTTCACGAGAGGAGAAAGAGTATGATTTTATTTCCCGCTATTGATATTGTTGACGGCAAGGCTGTCCGCCTTTTCAAGGGCGATTATGAGCAGATGACCGTCTATTCCGACGACCCCGCCTCTGTCGCGCTGGATTTCAAGGCGTGCGGCGCATCGGCAATCCACATCGTTGATCTCGAGGGCGCGAAGGACGGCGGCACCCCGAATTTCGATACCGTTCTTGCTATCAAAAAAGCCTCCGGTCTGTTCTGTGAGATCGGCGGCGGCATCCGCAGTATGGCGGTCGTCGAAAAGTACCTCGACGCAGGTATCGACCGTGTGATCCTGGGTACGGCGGCGATCGAGGACGAGGCGTTCCTCAAGGAAGCCGTCAAAAAATACGGCGATCGCATCGCTGTGGGCGCGGACATTCGCGACGGCTTTATCGCCGTCAAGGGCTGGCTGGAGCGCTCTCAGGTGACCGCCGACGAATTCTTCGAAAAAATGCAGAACTTCGGCGTCAAGACCATCATCTGCACGGATATTTCCCGCGACGGCGCGATGCAGGGAACCAACCGCGACCTGTACCGCACAATGAACCGCCGCTATCAGGTGAACATCACCGCGTCGGGCGGCGTGTCCTCGATGGACGACGTGATCGCTCTCAACAGCATGGGCATGTACGGCGCGATCATCGGCAAGGCGTACTACACCGGCGCGATCGACCTCAGAGAGGCGGTGAGCGCGGTCAAATGATCACGAAACGCATCATCCCCTGTCTGGACGTCAAAAACGGACGCGTCGTCAAGGGAGTGAATTTTGAGGGACTGAACGACGTCGCCTCACCCGTGGAGCTGGCGAAATACTACAGCTCCTGCGGTGCAGACGAGCTGGTGTTCTACGATATCACCGCGTCCGCTGAGGGCCGCGCCCTCTTCACCGACATTCTCACCGAAACGGCGCGCCGCGTATTCATCCCCCTGACCGTCGGCGGCGGCATCAACACCGTCGCGGATTTTGACCGCGTGCTCAAATGCGGCGCGGATAAGGTCAGCGTCAACAGCGGCGCGATCCGCAACCCCGACCTGATCTATGAAGCCGCCAAGCTCTACGGCGACCAGTGCGTGGTCATCTCTGCCGACGTCAAGCGCGTCGACGGCGTGTTCCGCGTATTTGCCAAGGGCGGCCGCGAGAACACCGGCATGGAGGCGATCGAGTGGATCCGCCGCTGTGTCGATAACGGCGCGGGCGAGGTCGTGCTGAACTCCATCGACACCGACGGCGTCAAGGGCGGCTTTGACCTGGAAATGCTCGACGCGGTCTGCCGTGTCGTGAACGTACCCGTTATCGCTTCGGGCGGCGCGGGCAGGATCGAGGATTTTATCACCCTGTTCAAGACCTTGCCGAAGGTCGACGCGGGCTTAGCCGCCTCGATCTTCCACTTCGGCGAGGTGAAGATCGCCGACCTCAAACGGGCGATGGCAGAAAACGGCATCCCTACACGACTGTAAAAGGAGAAACACCATGCTGAATATATCTGAACTGAAATTTGATGAAAAAGGGCTGATCCCCGCGATCGTCGTGGACAGCGTCACGAAGCGCGTCCTCACCCTTGCCTATATGAACGAGGAAAGCCTGAAGATCTCTATGGAAAAGGGTCTGACCTGCTTCTGGAGCCGTTCGCGACAGGAGCTGTGGCTCAAGGGCGAGACCTCCGGCAACTATCAGCACATCGTCAGCATCACCGCTGACTGCGACAAGGATGCGCTGGTGGTCATGGTAGAGCCCGACGGCCCCGCCTGTCACCTCGGCACGACCTCCTGCTTTGAGAATCCCGTCTGGGAGAGCGACACACTCTCCGAGTTCAGCTACGAGGGTCTGATGGAGCTGATCAAGGGCAGAAAGACCGACCCGCAGGAGGGCTCCTACACCACCTATCTGTTCCAGAAGGGCGTTGACAAGATCCTCAAGAAGATCGGCGAGGAATGCACCGAGGTCATCATCGCCGCCAAGGCAGAGGACAAGCCCGAGACCATCTATGAGATCGCCGATCTGTGCTACCACACCATGGTGCTGATGATCGAGCAGGGGATCACGCTGGAGGATATCCACAAGGAGCTCGCCTCCCGCCACGTGATCGACAAGAAAGTCAAGCAGGAGAAGATGACCGGTGATCAGTAAGGATCTGCACACCCACACGACCTATTGCGACGGCAAAAATACGCCGGAGGAGATGGTGCTTGCCGCGATCGACCGGGGACTCCGCGTCATCGGGATCAGCGCGCACAGCTATACCGGCTTCGACCCCTCCTACTGTATGCAGAAGGAGGACGCTGCGCGGTACCTCGCCGAGGTGCGTTATCTGCGCGCCGCGTATTACGACAGGATCCGCGTGCTCTGCGGCGTGGAGCAGGATTATTACAGCGAAGAACCGACCGATGACTTTGATTATGTGATCGGCTCCGTGCATTATCTGAAATGCGGCGGGGAGTATGTCCCCGTTGACGAAACGCCCGAGATCCTCAAGACTGCCGCCGAGCAATACTTCGGCGGGGATATCTACGCTCTGTGTGAGGAATACTTCCGCACGGCAGCGGATGTGGTCAGCAAGACAGGATGCGATATCATCGGGCATTTTGACCTTATCAGCAAGTTTACCGAGCGCACGGATCTCATCGACGTGAACCATCCGCGCTATATCGCGGCATGGAAGGCGGCGGCGGACGAGCTGCTGAAAAGCGGCGCGCCGTTCGAGATCAACATGGGCGCGATGTCCAGAGGCTATCGCACCACGCCCTACCCGAGCGCGCAGATGATCGACTATATCAAGGCGCACGGGGGAGAGCTGATCCTGTCCTCCGACGCACATTCCGCGGACGCGGTCGCGTACAAATTCGGGGAATATGAAAACCTGATATAAACACAAAGCCCGGCAGGCGTGGACCTGTCGGGCTTTTATGATGCTAGTGTTAACCGTTATCAGAATCTGATCCTCTCGGAGATGTAGGCTTCGAGGTCGGCGATAGCGACTCTCTCCTGCTGCATGGTGTCGCGGTCGCGGACGGTCACGCAGTTGTCCTCAAGGGAATCGAAGTCGTAGGTGATGCAGAACGGCGTGCCGATCTCATCCTGACGGCGGTAGCGCTTGCCGATGGAGCCGGCGTCGTCATAGTCGACGGGGAACACCTTGCTCAGCTCCTGCGCCAGCGCGTCGGCTTGCTCGCCGAGCTTCTTGGAAAGGGGCAGGATCGCCGCCTTGAAGGGCGCGAGGAACGGGTGCAGTCTCAATACCACACGGGTGTCGTTCTTCGCTTCATCGACGACCTCCTCGTCATACGCTTCGGTCATGACGGTCAGGAACAGACGCTCTACGCCGAGCGACGGCTCGATGACATAGGGGATGTAGCGGCTGTTGTCGGTCGGGTCAAAGTAGTCGAGCGCCTTGCCGGAGACCTCCTGATGACGGCTGAGGTCATAGTCGGTGCGATCGGCGATGCCCCACAGCTCGCCCCATCCGAACGGGAAGAGGTATTCAAAGTCGGTGGTCGCCTTGGAGTAGAAGCTCAGTTCCTCCTTCTCGTGGTCGCGCAGACGGAGGTTCTCCTCCTTGATGCCGAGGCTGTAGAGGAAGTCGCGGCAGTAGCTGCGCCAGTAGTCGAACCATTCGAGGTCGGTGTCGGGCTTGCAGAAGAATTCCAGCTCCATCTGCTCGAACTCGCGCACGCGGAAGATGAAGTTGCCGGGCGTGATCTCATTGCGGAAGGATTTACCGATCTGAGCGACGCCGAAGGGGATCTTCTTTCTGGTGGTGCGCTGGATGTTCGCGAAGTTGACGAAGATGCCCTGTGCGGTCTCGGGTCGGAGATACAGCTCGGACTTGCTGTCCTCGGTGACGCCCTGGAAGGTCTTGAACATCAGGTTGAACTGGCGGATGTCGGTGAAATTGGATTTGCCGCAGTTGGGGCAGGTGATGCCCTTGTCGCGGATGTAGTCCATCATCTGCTCGTTGGACCAGCCGGCGACGTTGGTGCCGTCAAAATCCTCGATCAGGTTGTCGGCGCGGTGACGGGTCTTGCATTCCTTACAGTCCATCAGCGGATCGGAGAAGCCGCCCAGATGTCCCGACGCCACCCATGTCTGGGGGTTCATCAGGATCGCGGAATCCAGACCGACGTTGTACTTGTTTTCCTGCACGAACTTTTTGAGCCACGCCTTTTTGATGTTATTCTTCAGCTCCGCGCCCAGGGGGCCGTAGTCCCAGGTGTTTGCGAGACCGCCGTAGATCTCGGAGCCGGGATACACATAGCCTCTGCCCTTGCACAGAGCGACGATTTTTTCCATGGTTTTTTCGGTGTTTTTCATAGTTAACCTCCTGCGTGTTCACAGATTACAACAGTATCTATATTACAAAATTCCGATTGCGTTGTCAAGATATTCCCGACGAAACGGCTGTCCGATGCCGTTTTTTCGTCATAATCACAAATTTTCAATTTTTTTCGTTTTAATTCTGATACGTAACAATAGCAAATGGGAAAAGTAGTATGATAGCACACAGTAAAGTACTTTTAAGTCGGTACAGAGATGCCGACAAGGTCCTGACGATAGCGATACTCTGTTTTGTTATGCCTTGTCCGCATCGGACAGGGCATTTTTTTCGTCCCTGAATGAGGTATATGATGGAATACAAATCCACGTTATTGTCAAATGAGGATATCGCGCGCATCCTGCGCCGCGTCGCGCATCAGATCATCGAAAAGAACCACGGCACCGACGGGCTGTGCCTTGTCGGGATCCGAACGCGCGGGGTACCGCTCGCGTACCGCATCGCGAAGAACATCAATACGATCGACGCGGCAGACGTACCGGTCGGCGAGCTGGACATCACCCTGTACCGCGACGATCTGAGCCTGATCGGCGAAGCGCCGTCGGTCAGGGGCTCCAAGGTCGATTTTGATGTGACCGGCAAGACGGTCGTGCTGGTCGACGACGTCATCTATACGGGCCGCACTGCCCGCGCCGCGCTGGACGCGGTGATGAAGCTGGGCAGACCCAAAAGGATCCAGCTGTGTGTGCTGATCGACCGCGGTCACAGCGAGCTGCCCATCAAGGCGAACTTTGTCGGAAAGAACATCCCCACCTCTGTCGACGAGGTCGTCGCCGTCCGCCTTCTCGAGACCGACGATGAGGAAGCGGTCAAGATCTTTGTGAAGGATCGGGAATCGGGGGTCAGGAATTAGGAATTATCTGCCTGTCAGACGGTTATCTGCTTCGCACCTGCGAACAAGTAATTCCTAATTTCTCATTCCACATTCCCGGTTGAAATAGATTCCAAATAAATCAAGGGGGAAATCTGAAATGAAAATGATTTACAATGTCAAGGATAAGCCCAAGTTCACCCAGCTTATCGTCTTTGCGTTCCAGCAGCTGCTGGCGATCATGGCGGCGACCATCGCCGTTCCGATGATCGTGGGCAACGGCATGAGCACCTCTGCGGCGCTCTTCGGCGCGGGTATCGGTACGCTGGTCTACGTGGCGTTCACCAAGGCAAAGAGCCCGGTGTTCCTCGGCTCGTCCTTTGCGTTCCTCGGCTCCATGGCGGCGGCCTTTGCGGGCGGCGTCTCCGCGGCACTGGGCTTCCTCGGACTGATCATCGGCGCTGTGCTGGCGGGTCTTGTCTATGTCGTCATCGCTCTGATCGTCAAGGGCGCGGGCGTCAAGTGGATCAACAAGATCATGCCTGCGGTCGTTATCGGACCGATCGTTGCGATCATCGGTCTGTCCCTCGCGACCAACGCGATCGGCGACCTGACCAAGGTCAACTACACCAAGGACGTTGATATGTCCTCCGTGCAGGTACGCACCATCGACGCTGTCAACGACGACGGCTCTATCGGCACTCAGAACGTCGCTCTCGATGAGAACGGCAGCGTCAATCCCGCGATCGCTGTCAACGTCAGTGAGGACGGCGAGGTGACCGGCACCACCCAGCCCGGTTCCCCGTATGTCGCGCTCGTCTGCGGTCTTGTCACTCTGGCGGTTGTCATGCTCTGCTCGGTATACGGCAAGAAAATGAGCAAGCTGATACCGTTCATCATCGGTATCCTCGCGGGCTATGCCTGTGCGACGATCTTCTACTTCATCGGCAAGTGGACCGGCAATCCCTCGCTCATGGTCATCCAGTACACCGCATTCACGAGCCTGTTCAAGAACATCGACTTCAACACCTTCATCGCCCTGCCCGACTTCACCTTCCTCAAGGCGTTCGGCGCGTTCGGCGAGCTTTCCGGCAGCTACATCGGCACCATCGCGGTCGCCTATATCCCGGTCGCGTTCGTCGTCTTTGCCGAGCATATCGCAGACCACAAGAACCTGTCCTCCATCATCGAGCATGACCTGCTCGTTGACCCGGGTCTTGACCGCACACTGCTGGGCGACGGCGTCGGCTCTATGGTAGGCGCGGTATTCGGCGGCTGCCCGAACACCACCTACGGCGAATCCATCGGCTGTGTGGCGATCACCAAGAACGCTTCCGTCGCGTCCATCATCGTCGCGGCTTGCGAAGCGATCCTGATCTCCTTCATCGCTCCGTTCGTCGCGTTCCTCAGCACCATCCCGAGCTGTGTCATGGGCGGCGTCTGCGTAGCGCTGTACGGCTTCATCGCAGTATCCGGTCTGAAAATGCTCCAGAAGGTCAACCTCGACGACAACCGCAACCTGTTCACCGCATCCGTCATCCTGATCGCGGGCGTCGGCGGTCTGACACTGACCTTCGGCAAGATCACCATCACCACCGTAGCCTGTGCGCTGATCCTCGGTATCCTCACCAACGTCATGCTCTCCAAGGGCAAGGCGCCCGAGACAGAGGCTCCCGCAAAGGGCAAGGGCAAGAAGAAGGCCAAGAAATAATCCGTTTATCACATTTGTTATATACTTGGAAGGTATATATCGCATAGAGAGAAGGGTCGCCCCACGGCGGCCCTTTTTCGTATACCCGCGATGTGATGATTTGCGGGTGTCTTTTGTTTTCAGCGCGTTCTTGTGCCTCAGATCAGGCTTTTTACAGATGAGGTATTCGCATGCGGTCTGTTATTTCGGTATTGGTTTTGCGCCTGCGGCGTCGGTCTGCCGCCGCGGTTATGCAGCCTTGCCGCCGAATCCTCTCTTTCGCGTCAGCACCGGGCTTCTTCTGCTGCAATAGGATTTGTACAGCCGCTGCCGTTTTGCGGATGATGATGCTGATGTGCTTTTCTCGTATTGCCATCGTTCCGGCGCAAAGAAAAGGCGCCCTTGCGGGCGCCTTCGCTGTTGCGGATCAGTACTGATAGGGATAGGCCTTGACCTTGCTGCCGGAGTCGGCGGTGTAGCCCTGGTTGCGTGTGATGCCGAGGGCGAGGTCGATGGTCTGGTGGCCGTTGTTATCGGTAAAGATGATGTAGTTGTATTTTCCGATCGGGAGAGAGATGCTCCAGTAGTCGCCGGACTTGGTGCATGACTTGCCGGGCCAATTGCCGATCTTGTCGCTGTCGCTGTTGTAAGCGTAGGCGTAGATGCTGCCCCAGCCGGACGGCGCTTTGAAGCGGACGGTGATGTTGTCGCCGGGATAGAAGTCCTTGACAGCCTGATTGAAGCTGTTGTAGGCGGCGCTGAGGGTATCGAAATCGGCATTCTGTCTGTACGCCTTCTTGAGCGCCAGATACTGGTTATAGGAGGCGAGCTCCCAGTACTTGGAGAGAGCTGCGCTTGCCTGTGAGCGCAGGGTGTTCAGGTCGGCACCTGCTTCTTCCAGCTCGACCGCGGCGGCTTCCTCAACGATCTCAACTTCTTCTGCGCCGACCTCTGCGATCTCGATCTCATCGGCGGAGGCTGCGTCAACGATCTCTGCCTGAGCGCCGGTCGAAGCGAGCTTGTCCTCGACGGGGAATGATTTGATGATGCCCGCCAGCTTGCGCTGGATGCAGGTCGCGTCAAGAATGGTCAGCTCGGAATCACCGGTGACTCTGCCGCGTTCGATCGCCGCTTTGTCAAGCTTCGTCAGACCCGCCAGATTGCGCTGGATGCAGTTTGCGTCGAGGACCGTTACCGTGCCGTCGTCATCGACGTCGCCCCACAGGATCGAGGGAGCCGGCTGTGTAGGAGAAACGGGATTGGTGGGAGGCGGACCGTAGGTAGGCTTCTGGGTTTCGGGAGCCTTTGTCGGAGGCTGAGTCGGCGGCTGGGTCGGAGCATCGGTCTGCTTCTGCTCCTGAGACGAGGTGCTCTGCGGGACGATGTAGGTCGCCCACGGATAGGTGGTATTGGAATAGACGTTGGTACCGTAGAAGATGGTGGCGTTGTCATAGACCTCTACAATGTAGCCCTCGGTATTCTCCAGAGAGCTGTCGTTGATGCGTGTAGTGCGGTTCTTGATATCACGCACGCCGCCGATAGACGAGTTGTGCAGCATGGTAGCCGCGCCGCCGTTATCGTTGCTGTAGTTCAGCTGGAGGCTGTACTTGAAGTGGGTGTGACCGGTGATGATGACCGCCTCGGGATGGGCGACAAGAATATTCTTGAGCCGTGTGGTCGCGGCGTTGCCGAACTTGAGCGGGATGTCGTAGATGGGCTTGTCCAGCTGATCGCCCGCGCCCCACTTGTAGAAGTTAGCGTGCTCCATGATAAAGGTATTCTTGCCGTCGTTCTTGTAGGCGTTGAGCTTTTGCTCCAGCCAGTTCAGCTGAGCGTCGGAGAACTCGTCGTTCGCGTCGGTATAGAAGCCGCCCTCGAGCGCCATAAAGAGGAAGTGGTCGCCGGTGACGGGCTCGGTGATCTCGTAATACGCCTTGTCGGAATTGACGGAGGCGGTGGTGGAATCCAGACCTGTCATCGCGACAAAGTAGCGCGAGCCGGATTTCCAGTCGCGGGGAGATTTTTTCGCGTCGGTCTCATAGTTCCACAACTCGTGGTTTCCGATCGCCTCATAGATCGGATTGACGTAATCGCTCTCGGCGAGGATATGCAGATAGCGGTTCCACTCATAGGCATAGAGGTTGTTGTTGCCGCTGTTGAGGTCGTTGCGCTGGTTGTTGACATGGTCGCCGGTGGTGACGATGAAGTCTACGCCTCTTGCCGCGGCGGTGTTGAACGCCGATTTCAGGTGCTGTTCGTCATAGGGGTATTTGGCGGTATAGCCGTTATAGGGCTTGACGCCGTCCGCCTCCATGTGGATGTCGGAGTAGGACGCAAAGCTGTACAGCAGATCGGCGTTTGTCTTGCCGAGCTTTTTGTTGTCGGGGATGTTGTAGACCGCGACCGCGCTGCTGACATTTTTGTTGGAGCCGCTGACGCCGATGATCTTGGTTGCCCTTGCGGGGATCGCGGTGTAGGCGGGCATCGTATAGCTGCCGGAGCCGTTGAAGGTCGCGATGGGATCAAAGTGCTCCAGTGCCTTGCTGTCGTCTGCCCAATACAGAGAGATGCTGCCCGAGCCGCCGGACAGGGAGATCGTGCCCTCTGCAAAGCCTCTGTCGTTATTTGCGAAGCTGTAGCTGATGGAAGCGGTCGCGGCAGTCGTCGTGGTGACAAAGACGCTGCACGCCAGTATGGCTACCAGCAGAGCGGACAGGATCGCGGTGATTTTTCTCTTCATGCTTTCCACTCCTTTGTTGCAGCGGATCGGTTCAAAATCCGCGTACTTATACATCTATATTGTAGCACAAGCCGTTCTCCAAATAAAGGGGCAATTCACTTTTTGTGAATATCCTCTAAAAGGGACAAGCCTTTTGTGTACAAAGTGTTCAGTGCCGGTCGGCGGATGCCCGAAAACAATGTGACTAATCTCAATTGACAGAATCTGCGGTTGGTTGTATAATTACAATGATATGCTGTATTACCATGTTACTTTTCCAAGAAGGTGAAGATATGAAAAAATTGAAAAAACCGGTATGGATCACGATCCTTGTGATCTGTATCGCCGTGATCATCGGCGGAGCCGTTTTTCTGATCAACTATATGAAGCCTCCGGTCGAGGACAGCATCAGCCGCAGCGACTTTACCGAAGCGGCGACCGAGGCGGCGACCGAAAAGTCTACCGCGGCGCCGACTGAGCTTCCGACAGAGCCTCCCACCCAGAAGCCTACTTATAAAAAGTATAACCAGAAGACCGCTCCCGAGCCGGAGGACTGGTCCAATCTCAGCTTTGATGAGCTGACCGAGAAGAACCCCGATATCTATGCGTGGCTGTACATTCCCGGCACCAACGTCGACTATCCGGTCTGCCAGAGCCTTGCCGGCGACGACAACTTCTATCTGGACCATAATATCTATAAGGAATACCAGTTCTCAGGAACCATTTATTCCCAGTCGATGAACAGCCGTGAATTTGACGACCCTGTTACCGTCCTGTACGGGCACAATATGCTCAACGGCTCGATGTTCGCGTCCCTGCACAATTTTGAGGACGAGGATTTCTTCAAGGAACACAACACCGCGTTCGTCATCACCAAGGATAAGCTGCTGACCTACCTGATCTATTCCGCTTACAGCTATGACGACAGGCACATCCTCAATTCCTTCTATATGCAGGATGAGAACTCATTCCAGAGCTATCTCGATTCTACGCTGGACCCGCATTCCTATGACGCCAATGTCCGCGAGGGCGTTGAGCTGGATAAAAACAACAAGATCCTGACGCTCAGCACCTGTACCAACGGCGCATCCAACACGCGGTATTTAGTTCAGGGGGTATTGGTAGATGTCGCAGACAGAGAAAAGTAATCCGGATGCTCTGAGCGAAGAGACCGCAGTAAGCAAAAAGACCGCCCCGGACGAAGAAACCACAGCAAGCGAAGAGACTGCCGCAGACGAACAGCAGGCCCCTCAGGATACGACGGGAGAGGGTGAGGAGCGGTTCGATTTTGTCGTTCCCAAAGAGTCCTACAAGCACCATCAAAAAAAGCGTCGGCACAAGAAAAGAAAAAAGGACGCACCTAAGAGCACCTCCGAAGAACAGATGGAGGAATCGTATGATGATTTCGTATTCGCGACGCCCGGCAAAAAGAAGCACAAGCACCATAAGCATCACAAGCATCGCAAAAAATGGCCGCTCTGGCTGAAGATCATCATCATTATCGTCAGCGTGATCCTTGTGCTGGCGATCGTGCTCACCTCGACCTATTTCATCCTCAAGGAGATCGGCCGCAAGGCGATGCACAATTACGACAACATCAACATCGAGATCCCGCTGGATGACGACGACGGTGACGTCGGTATTCTGCAAAAAGGTCGGACCGTCCGATACGGCGGCAAGACCTATCGGCTCAACGAGGACATCATGACCGTCACGTTCATCGGCTACAAGGAAAGCGAGGGTGCGGAGGACGGTTCGTTTATGGCGGACGCGATCTACATCGCGGCGATCGACGACTATACCGGAAAGACCACCATCCTCGGTGTGTCCCGCGATACCATGCTGGACGTAGACGTCTATTCCGCAGAGGGCGAATTCATCGATACGGAGACCAAACAGCTATCCTACGCCTTTTCCTATAACAACGATACGGTCAAGGGCGGCGAGAATCTGAACCTCTCGCTGACAAGGCTGTTCTTCGGACTGCCGTTCGAGAATTATTTTGCGCTGGATTTAGAGGCCTTGGAGGAGCTGAACGACGCTATCGGCGGCGTGACGCTGACCTCAAAGCTGACCTTCAACTCTTCGTATTACGGAAGGACCGTGGAGGAGGGCGAAGAGATCACGCTCCACGGACGCGACGCAGTGAAATATGTCCAGTCCAGAGAGTATGACGATCTGGAGGGCAACAACGCGCGTATGGATCGCCAGCAGCAGTATATCAAGGCGTTCCTGTCCTCGATCATACCCGCCGCCAAAAAAGATATTTCCACGGTCACGACCCTGTTCGGCGTTGTCAGCGAGCATTCCGATTCCACGCTCGACCTGCCCAAGGTGACCTATCTGGCGACGGCGGCGCTGTCCAAGATGCGCAGCGCCTCACAGATCGAGTACGTCAGTCTCACCGGCAAGATCAAAGCGGGAGAGCACGCGGAGATGTATCTGGATAACAAGGACGTGCTGGAAACCATGCTCCGGGTCTTCTATACGCCCGTCCAATAACAAGTACATACGTCAGCGCCGCGGCGAGAGATGATCGCCGCGGCGCTTTTGCGTGTACATGAGCTGAATGCGCCTGATCGAAAGATGTCGGGAGCCTGAGCGGAATACTCCGTATGACTAACGGCGTGAGCCTTAGCTGAATGTTCCGATTCAGCAGAGCGCGTAATGTGAACCTGATTAGCGCTGTACTCAGCCGGCAGATCGCTCCGGACACCGTATAGACCGCAAAAAAAAGATCCCCGGACACTGCGTCCGGGGATCTGCTGTTATCGGGTTCAGTTGTGGATGACGACCGGAGTGCCGACGTCGATATGGTTGTAGATCTTTCTCACCGCGTCATACGGCGTGTTGACACAGCCGTGCGAGCCGTCGCCCTTGTAGATGCTGCCGCCGAACCGTGAGCGCCACGACGCGTCGTGGATGCCGTAGCTGCTGCCGATAAAGGCGATCCAGTATTCGACAAAGCTGACATAGCCGGCGCCGACAAGCGATACGTCGCGCGCCATGCTCTGAACGGAGAAGATGCCGGTGGGCGTATCCATCGAGTCATAGTTGCCGGTGACGACGGGGGTGGAAACGTAGACGTCATTGTCAACGACATACCACATGTGCTGATCGCTGATATCGATCTCGACATAGGTATCGCCGACATCCGCACCGAAGGAGTTTGCCAGCACCTTGACCGAGAACTGGCTGTAGGTGCCCAGCACCTGCGTCTTTGACGTGCCGACCAGACGGTACGGACGGATGCGGAAGTAGACCTTGGTGCCTTCCTTGAACTTTTTGGTGGTGAAGTAGTTGTCTTCCGTGATCGCGAGGCCCTTATAGGTGACGTTATCGGTAGAGTAGAATACCTGATAGCCGGTCGCACAGCGGATGTCTCTCCAGGAGAGGTAGACTCTGTTCACGCGGGAGCTGGAGCCGGTGTCCGCGGGTGCGCACAGACCGCAGACCGTCCGCAGCAGGGAGGTCGAGCTCTTGAGGTAGCCTCTGGTATCCTTGCGGTAGGTCATGATCTTGTAGTAGTACGCGTGACCGTAGTTGACGTTGGTATCCTTGAATTCCGTAGCAGAGGCGGAGAGGTATTTGTATTCCTGCCAAACGCCCTGATACTGACGCAGCAGCAGGTAGCCGTCGATGCCGACGGTGCGGGTCCATCTCATGACGGTACCGGCAGAGCCGCCGGACTTGAGGCGGAAGTTCCTGACCGGAGCGGGCACGGTAGCTGCGACCAGCTTGGCGCCCTTGCCCTCCTTGACCTCGCCGCCGTCGTTGATATAGGGACGGATGACGAAGTTGAATTTAGAGCCCGCTTTCAGATTGCTGACGGTCACGGAACGCGTGGACACGGTGGACAGCAGCTTGAGCTGTGCGTTTTCCTTGGTGAGGTCGCGCCAGTAGACGCGGTAGCCGTCAACGCCCTTCAGGGCGGTCCATTTCAGTACGATGCGGTTGGTGTAGCGGCTTTCGCGATAGGGGTTCAGCTCGCCGTCGAGATCGACCTCCTTGGGATCTTCTTCGGACCCGCCTTCTCCTTCGCCTTCACCTTCTCCCGCGCCGGTATCGGCGATCTCGGGAGCGCCTGCGTCGGGCGCCGCGTCCGATTGTTCAGAAGCGTCGGTATCGGACATTTCCTTCAGATCGATGCGTCCGTCGGTAAAGACGTCGCCGCTGTTGATGTTTTCCTCCGTGTTTTGAGAGAGCTCGGCGGGAGCCGGTCCCTCGGTCGCGGTCTCAGAGCCTGTTTCGTCGGGATTCTGTGCCGCGGTAGCGGGCGCAATGACCGCCGCGCTGACCAGCATGATGAGAACAAGCGCCGCTGACAGTAAGCATTTCAGTTTCTTGTTCAAGATGATTCCTCCGTTTTGTTGGTATGCAGACAAGCCGTCTGATACACTATATTGTTTCTGTTTCTGTTTTATGCCGTTTTATGCTGTTTGCTTTCGGTCTGTTGACAGAGGATTCAGTCGATGAATTCGATCCCGTCTATGCTCATGCTCTTGATACGGGCAAGGGATTCGACTCTGACGCCCATATCACGGATCATCTGACCGCCTTCCTGATAGGCTTTTTCGATGACGATCCCCGCGCCGACGATGGTCGCGCCCGCATGCTGGATCAGCTGGATCAGTCCGTGCAGAGCAGAGCCCATCGCGAGGAAGTCGTCGATGATCAGGACCTTATCCTCCGGTTTCAGGAAGTCCTTGCTGACGATGATGTCATAATTGCGCTTGTGGGTAAAGGACTCGACCTTTGAGGTGTACACGTCGTTCGCGATGTTGACTGTCTTGTTTTTCTTGGCGAAAAGGACCGGAACGCCGAACTCCAGCGCGACGATACAGGCGATGCCGATACCGGACGCCTCGATGGTAAGGATCTTGGTGATCTCCTCGCCCTCATACAGACGCTTGAATTCCTTTGCCAGCTCGGCGATAAAGCCGCAGTCGATCTGATGATTGATAAAGCTGTCGACCTTGAGAATGTTGCCTTCGCGGACGATTCCGTCCTTGCGGATCCTGTCTTCCAATAGTTTCATGTGTACCCTCCGTAAGATCATTTGCTGCATATACCAGATTTACAGTGTTATACACATTGATAATACTACATTTTGTGCCTCAAGGCAAGAGTTTTTTATCATTTTCGCTAAACTTTTTGCGGTGTTCTTGACCCCGCAGGATGTCTCCGCTATAATCAAGTCAGAATCTGATAGGAGCTGATGACATGACAGATATCGAAATCGCCCAGAGCTGTAAAATGAGACCCATCGCCGAGATCGCCGCGGACGCGGGGATCAGCGAGGACGTTCTCGAATATTACGGCAGATACAAGGCAAAGCTGAGCCTTGACGTGCTCAAGACCGCTGACAGGAACAACAAGCTGGTGCTGGTCACCGCCATGACCCCGACCCCTGCCGGAGAGGGCAAAACCACCACCACCATCGGACTTGCCGACGCTTTGAAGCTGCTCGGCAAAAACGTCAACGTTGCGCTTCGTGAACCGTCCCTCGGACCGGTATTCGGCATCAAGGGCGGCGCCGCGGGCGGCGGCTGGGCACAGGTCGTCCCGATGGAGGACATCAACCTGCATTTTACCGGTGATTTCCACGCCATCGGTGCGGCAAACAACCTGCTTGCCGCCATGCTGGATAACCATATCTATCAGGGCAACGCGCTGAATATCGATCCCCGCCGCATCACATGGAAGCGCTGTGTGGATATGAACGACCGCCAGCTGCGCTATGTGACGGACGGCCTCGGCGGCAGAGTCAACGGCGTCCCGCGTGAGGACGGCTACGATATCACTGTCGCATCTGAGATCATGGCGATCCTGTGTCTCGCGAACTCCATCCGCGACCTCAAAGAGCGCCTGTCCCGCATCATCGTCGGCTATACCTATGACGAAAAGCCCGTCACCGCGGGCGACCTCAAGGCGCAGGGCGCGATGACTGCTCTGCTCAAGGACGCTATCAAGCCCAACCTTGTCCAGACGCTGGAGGGTACCCCCGCGTTCGTACACGGCGGCCCCTTTGCGAATATCGCCCACGGCTGCAACTCCGTCATCGCGACCAAGATCAGCCGCAAGCTGTCCGACTATACCATCACCGAAGCCGGCTTCGGCGCTGACCTCGGCGCGGAAAAATTTCTCGATATCAAGTGCCGTTACGCGGACATCAAGCCCGACGCGGTCGTCATCGTCGCCACCATCCGCGCGCTGAAAATGCACGGCGGCGTGGATAAGAAGAACCTTGCTCCCGAAAATCTCGAGGCGCTGGAAAAGGGTCTGCCCAACCTTCTGCGCCACGTGGACAATATCAAAAATGTATATAACCTGCCCTCCGTCGTTGCGCTCAACCGTTTCCCGACCGATACCGACGCCGAGGTGCAGATGGTCATCGACAAATGCCGTGAGCTGGGCGTCAACACCGTTCTCTCCACCGTCTGGGCGGACGGCGGCAAGGGCGGCGTCGATATGGCAAACGAGGTCATCCGTCTGTGCGAGGAGGAATCCAACGAAAACTTCCGCTTTGCCTATGAGCTGGATCGTCCCATCGAGGAGAAGATCAGAGCTGTCGCAAAGGGCGTCTATCGCGCAAAGCACGTCGCCTTCTCCGCAAAAGCCGAAAAGGAGATCAAGAAGCTCACCGATATGGGCTACGGCGGACTGCCTGTCTGTATCGCCAAGACCCAGTACAGCTTCTCCGACGATATGACCCTGCTGTGCGCTCCCGAGGATTTCGTCATCCATGTCAAGGATATCCGCCTTTCCGCGGGCGCGGGCTTCATCGTCGTTCTGACCGGCGATATCATGACCATGCCCGGTCTGCCCAAGGTGCCTGCCGCCGAAAAGATCGACGTCAGCGACGACGGTGTGATCAGCGGTCTGTTCTGATCGGATGGAGGCGCGGATCCTTTATCAGGACGAATACATCGCCGCGGCATTCAAGCCCTGCGGCGTACTCAGCGAGGCGCATGATTCCTTGCCTAACATGCCCGCGATCCTGAGGGAGCTGTGCGGATGCGAAGTGAACGTCGTTCACCGTCTGGACAGAACGACACAGGGGATCATGATATTTGCGAAGACGCGCGCCGCCGCCGCAAAGCTGTCCGCGCAGATACAGAGGGGAGAGGTTCAGAAAACCTATCTTGCCGTCGTTGAGGGAACGCCTGACGAACACGGCGAGCTGACTGACCTGCTGTACTATGACCGCACCCGCGGCAAAAGCTACGTCGTGCGCTGGGAGCGCAGGGGCGTCAAAGAGGCAAAGCTGACCTATGAGCGTCTGCACACCGCACAGATCGGCTCCGTGCCTGTGTCCGAGGTACGCGTTGACCTGCTGACCGGCAGGACCCACCAGATACGCGTCCAGTTTGCCTCCCGCAAAATGCCGCTGGTCGGCGACCACCGTTACGGCAGTCATGTTCCCGCAGAGCAGATCGCCCTGTGCGCGTCGCGGCTGCGATTTGCTCACCCGATCACAGGCGAGCCGATGCAGTTTGAGATCGACCCCGCGGGCGACGCGTTCCTGCTCTTCCAAAACCATATATAAATGAAGATCCCGCTGATGCGATTATCAGCGGGATATCTTTTTTTTGCTCACCGATTTTGCCGAAGCAATCATCGGTGATGGGTATGCGAAATGCGCGCAGAGCGCGCTTTCTTATCTCAGGTTGTCAGAAGTCGGTTGATATTCTTGTTGTGCTCGATCAGCTTGATCAGCGGGATGCCGAGCACGATCAGGACGACAAGCTCTCCGAGAGCGACAAATCCGCCCTGGGTGAGGAAATCGGCCAAATTGAAGCTCATGTTTCCGATAAAGAAGAAGTCGATCTCAAAGCCGACGATCAGCCCGTTCCACAGCGCGGGCATGAGCAGCGCCGCAAAGGGGATGGTCTTGATGCGCACGTTCCGGAGTCCGTACATCGTGAGCGCGGCGATCAGGCTGGCGACGGAGCCGAAGATCATGTCGTAGAAGCCGAGCCCTGCGGTGACCGAGCTGATGTTCGCAATGATACAGCCGATCGTAAGACCCGGGATCGCGACGGGCGTAAAGACAGCGAGGACGGTGAGCGCTTCCGCAACGCGGAACTGTACCGCCATCGAAGCGGTGCCGGGCAGAAGCACGTTCTGACCGATGGTCAGCGCCGCATACAGCGCAGCGATGACCGCCGCCTGCGTGAGGCGGACAAGATTTTTGTTTTTCATTTTTCTCTCTCCCTCGTACCGTATCTCCCCTGATTCTTTACAGGCATCACGCTGTCTGTTTGCATCATACTGTGTCTTCGTCTGATACAAGCATACAGGCAATCAGCTAAAAATCTTCATGTGAGACAGGTACCTAGTTTTGATTTAGGCGGCGGCAGTGTGTTGGATTTACCGCGCCAAGTCAGGATGGTTTCGAACTGACTGAGTGATATCATAGCATAAACATATAAAAAAGTAAAGCCTGTTTTTTGACTGTCTTTGTCGAGGCGACGTCCTACCCCTTATCTGCGCCCTCTGACGGTGTCGTAAATCATTTCCCGATCTTCATCGGACAGCAGCCAGCTGTGCTTTTTGGCAAGCATCGCGCCGATCCTGAGCCATTCTGCGCGGAAATCGGTTCTTGATCTGTAAAAGTCATCTTTGATCTGTCGATCGATCTTCTCGGCGGTGACATACGCGTCAAACAGCAGCTTGATCGATTCGGGCGACGAACCGGTTCTTTCTGCGACCTCCTGTGCTTTTTCGATCATATCATTTCTGTTGCCGCGCATCCTAAAGTCGCTGTCGGGAGACGCCAGCGCGATCAGACCGTGTACGACCGATTGCCGGATCCTCCTTTTGACAGAGATGTTTTGCTCTTCCAGAGGATTTTTGATGATCCTGTAGGCGCGCTGCGCGATCTCAAACATGAGCTTTACGTTTTGTGTGCCGATCAGCCTTGCGTGAACGATGTAGCAGTCTGTCAGCAGCAGCCTGTTCTCAGGCGTGGAATGCGCTTCGTAAAAATTCTCCGCCATGCTGACGGCTGTTTCGCATCTGAATAAGGCGGCTTGTCGGCGGCCGTCCTCATAAAGCAGCTCAGCGGCGCGCAGATACACCCTGCAGCAGCAGCGGGCGTATTCCTCGTCCTCGGGAAGGGCGGACAGCCCGTTATTGTAACGGTAGTCGGCGTACTTGTCGTTATCGGAAAACAGCGGATGGTGCTCCGCGATCTCCAGCGCTTTATCAACGTAAACCGGCGCCTTGTCCGAAATGACCGCCCGGGAATAAATGTCGCCCAGCAGCGCCAGCACCCGCACCTGCCGCCGCATTGCGATCTTATCGCTGCTGTGCTTCTCCGCGTTTTTCAGCAGTCGGCGCGCGTCACGCGACGCCGTGAGGATCTTACCGTCCTGATAGTCACATTCGATCAGTCCAAGCTCCGCGTCAAATATGCACTCCTCCGCCTTTTCGGGACAGACTTTTTTCAATTCGGTCGCCGTTTTGAGCAGATCCCGATAGGCTTCCCGGATTTCTGCGGGCTTTTCCAGTACTTGATTGATCCTGTACCGCATATCCTGTTTCGCCGCGTCCAGCAGCTTCACGGCGATCGCAGGATCGCGGTCTCTGTCATACAGCTCTCTGCAGCGGTCGCGCAGGCTTGCGCACCATGTGACGTCCCGTTCAGCAAGCCACTCCAGCGCGGGGAGGCAGCCTGCCGAAGCTGCGTTCCCCATGAATTTTTTCGCAGCGGACAGCTCTCTGGGGACGTCGATGCCGTAGAAAAACGCAAGTCCCAGATAATAATAGAATTCTCGGCTCTCTTTGAGCCTTTTTCCCCGAGCAACCTCGGAGAACATGCGGAACAGTCGGGAACGGAACTCTTTTTTGCCCTTTGAAAATCTGCCGCCCTCCGCCTGCTCCCGCCGGTCCATCTCCTTCCATTCCTCGCCGGTCGACCATCCTCTGCCCGATAATTCCACATAACCCTCGGGCGGGATCATGCAGATCGGGTCGGCAACTTCATCGCCGAAAACCTCTCTGATTTTTTCATGATCGACCGCTTCGATCTCCACCGCCAATATGGGCTTTTTCAGTCTGACAGCCGCGGGATATTCGGTGGTGATGACATAGTTTTCTTCCTCCAGCATCGCGGGAGAGAGCGCCATGAGAAAGATATCGCACCGCTCCAGCGCACTCATGATGGTCTGACTGAAGTTTTCCCCGGGCGTCAGAAAATCGTCGTACCAGATCGCAGCTCCGTATTGGGGTTCGAGGATATGCGCTTCCGGCAGAAGGACATTGCATACCGTTTTCTGGTCGGATCTGCGGTAGCTGACGAAAACGGTCAGGTTGAAGTTGGTGCGGATCCGATCCACCGTTTCGGGAGAGATGACGTACGTGTCCAGAAAGATCTTCAGCTTCTCCAAAAAGAGATCATGCTCCCTGTTCCTCTCAAATGACTCGGGCAGTACGCGGTACTGAAGCTCGCCGAACTTTTTGTAGTACAGATCATCGTATTCCTTGACGGAAGCATCTGCCAGCAGCGGCAAAAGCGCGGCAGATTTTTCCTTTGCACAGCGCAGACACGCCTCGATCAGCGGATGCTCGTTCTCCAGAACTTCCTTTGTGATGACGATCGCGATGACCCGCATCCCGGCAAGGTCCAGCTCCAGCTGACCAAAGTCATCGATCGCCTCATCCGGATCGTGAAAGAATACGGCGCAGTCGACGGTGTTCAGCAGGTCGTTCCGTACCTGTTCATAATACCGCCTGAAATCCTGCGGCAGCGCCGCGAAATAGATCCTGAGCTTTCCCTCTGATTCTGTATTTCCTTTTGTTTCATATCGGATCTGTGACATATCGATCACCTCACAGCATTACTGTTACCATTATCATAAACAATCCGCCTCAAAATATCAATATCCGACCTTCAAATAAACACAAAAAGAGCGCCCATCCAGGACGCCCTTTTCGTAGGATTTTTAGATTAACATGAAAAAGTAGTAAGCAAATGATAGTCGGCATGCCGCATCGCGGCAAATGCCTTAAGCAGTCCGGTTGGATTCACCGAACATATTGAGGCGGAACAGCTTGCTCTCGTCCTCCATATTGTCACAGATAACGTAGGCTTCGGTGATCTTGCCGCCTTCGATCAGTCTGCTCAGACCGACCAGCTGGCTCAGCTTGCTCATGAGATTGAGCTTATCGCCCTCGTTCGTGACCAGATATACGTTGCCCTGACAGCTGTCGAGTACGTCGAGGAATTCGGTAACGTCAATGTTGTGTAAACTCATAACCGCAGTTTTCATTGCGTGACCCTCCTTAATATTGAATTGGCGCCATTTACCATCTGGCGGAGAACCGTAAAAAGAAAACCCTCGGTTCGATCTATTGGCGGCGGAATCGATCGCGCCGGACAGTCGGGCGGAATGACCTGACGCTCTATATTATAGCTCGCTTTTCGTAAATGTCAACAAAGAAATTGCTTTCTGTTTGTGCAAGGCGTACAAAGAACGCAGATTTTTATTTCTGCATCAGAATTAACGCTGTTGATAACGCACAAACGAAAATGCGAAAATGCAACGATCCTGTAACCTTTTTCGGTAATGCAGACAGGGTTTTCTCCCCAAACGGTCCATTACTGTCCAATCTGCCGAAATTCCCGTCCCGCGCCGTATATCCTGTGTCTGCGACCGCAAAAAACCGCAAGATAGTGCGATTTTCGGTACTTTGTATTGCATAACGAAGAATAATTTGCTAGAATAGAGCTGATAAATCCAACCTCCGGAGGTACGATTATGCTGAATGAAACCTATAATATCTTCAAAAGCGGAACGGATATCCGCGGCGTTGCGTCCGAGGGCGTCGCCGACCAGCCCGTAAACCTGACCGACGACGTGATCGAGCGCATGGCGGCAGGCTTTGTGCTGTGGGCGGAGAAGAAGCTCGGCAAGCCCGCGTCGGCGCTGACGATCTCCGTCGGCCGCGACTGCCGCATTTCCGGTGAGCGCATCGCCGCCGCCGTGATCCGCACGATCGCCGCAGCAGGCGCAAAGGTCTATGACTGCGGACTTTCCTCGACTCCGTCGATGTTCATGACCACCGTGGACTTCGGCTGTGACGCGGCGGTCCAGATCACCGCCTCTCACCATCCCTTCAACCGCAACGGCCTGAAATTCTTTACCCGCGGCGGCGGACTGGACGGCGTGGATATCGAGGCGATCCTCGAGCACGCGCAGGCGGACGACAAGCCCGCCCCGGCGGACGGCTCTGTCGAAAAGGTCAACTATATGGCGCGTTATTCCGCCCATCTGCGCGATATCATCTGCCGCGGGGTGAATGCGGAGGACTATGCGCATCCCCTCAAGGGCTTCCATATCGTCGTCGACGCCGGCAACGGCGCGGGCGGCTTCTACGCGTCCGAGGTGCTGGAGCCTCTGGGCGCGGACATTTCCGGCTCGGTCTATCTCGATCCCGACGGCATGTTCCCGAACCATATCCCGAATCCCGAGAACGAGACCGCTATGCAGTCCATCTGTCAGGCGGTGCTTTCCTCTCATGCCGACCTCGGCGTGATCTTCGACACCGACGTCGACCGCGGCGCCGCTGTTGACGCGAGCGGCAAAGAGATCAACCGCAACCGTCTTGTCGCCCTCGCCTCCTGCCTTGCGCTGGAGAACTGCCCCGGCGCGACGGTCGTCACCGACTCCATCACCTCCACCGGGCTCAACGAGTTCATCGAAAAGCATCTCGGCGGCAAGCACTACCGCTATCGCCGCGGCTACAAGAACGTCATCAACAAGGCGCAGGAGCTGACCGCTCAGGGCATCGAGGCGCCCCTCGCTATCGAGACCTCAGGTCACGCAGCGATGAAAGAGAACTACTATCTCGACGACGGCGCCTACCTGTGTACAAGGATCATCATCAAGCTGGCACAGCTCAGACGCGAGGGCAAGACCCTCGAAAGCCTGCTTGCGGCGCTCAGGGAGCCGGTCGAAGCCTGCGAGCTGCGCTTGAAGATCACCGATACCGATTTCCGCGCGGCGGGCGAGCGCGTCATCAGCGCGCTGGAAGCCTACGCACAGGCGCAGGACGGCTGGCATATCGCCCCCGATAATCGCGAGGGCATCCGCGTCAGCTTCGACAAAAACGACGGCGACGGCTGGTTCCTGCTCCGCCTGTCCGTCCATGATCCGATCCTCCCGCTGAACATCGAAAGCGATTCCGAGGGCGGCGTTGAGCTCATCAAGGAAAAGGTACTGTCCTTCCTGAAAACTCAGAGCGGGGTAGAGGTCTGAACCCCGCAACCCGCATAAAAAGCCGCCCGCAACCGCCGGTTGCGAAAATGACAACCCGAGTTGCTTGCGCAACCGCACCCGTTCTTGCTATGATTTTGCCATCAAAGCAAAGGAGTTGAAGTCATGAATATCGAAACAGCGAACCGATTATATGAATACAGAAAGAAGATGGGACTCTCTCAGGAGGAGCTTGCCGCGCGCATCGGTGTATCGCGTCAGGCGGTATCCAAATGGGAGCGCGCGGAGGCGTCCCCCGACACCGACAACCTGATCGAATTATCCAAGGTATACGGCGTCACCCTTGACGAAATGCTCCGCGGAAAGCCCGGCGAGGACGCCCCCGAAGCGGCGGCGGAACAGCCCGCTGAGGAGCCTGCGGAAGAAGCCCCCGCCGAAGAAACGGCCGAGCCCCGCGAGCGCGTACAGGTCGGCTTCCACGGCATCCACGTCCACGACAAGTACGGCACCAAGGTCGATATCGACCGCCACGGCATCTTTGTCAATGAAAACGGCGAGCAGAAGGTCTACACCGATGAAAACGGTCATATCCACCGTCCCGACGACTGCTGTCATCACGAGGGCAAACGCAGCTTCTGGCATTTCATCCCCTATCCGCTGATCGCGGCCATCGCCTATATCCTGTTCGGCTATTTCGACATCTGCGGCGGCTGGGGCTGGGGATGGATCATCTTCCTTACCATCCCGATCTACTATACGCTTGTCAGTGCGATCGAATGCCGCAACGCCAATTACTTCTGCTATCCGGTGCTTGCCGTCATCATTTTTCTGATACTGGGCGTGTTCGGCTTCTGGCATCCGGGCTGGATCATCTTCCTTACCATCCCCGTTTATTACGGCGTCGTGGGCGCGATCAAAAACAGCAGAGGGCAAAAATAGCGCATGTCAAAAAGCACAAAATATTGTCACATCGGCGAGCCTTTCTCACAAAATATATGGTTCTTAATTCCAATTCAGCAATAATGGTTAAAAATTTGACATAATTATTGACAAAGAGCGATATTACTAATAATATGATTGTGAGATGTAGAGCGCGGTATAACCACGCAGTCTTTGCACATATCATATGTTATTGAATTGGAGGGAACACAATGGTATTAGAAAAGGTTAAGGTCATCCTTGCCGAGCAGTTCGACGTTGACGAAGACTCTCTGCAGAATGATACAGATCTTCAGGACGATCTGGGTGCTGATTCTCTTGACGTAGTAGATTTGCTGATGTCCATCGAAGACGAATTCGAAATCGAGATTCCCGATGAGGAGATCGAGAACATCCGTACTGTCGGCGAGCTCGTCAACTATATCGAGAACAATATGTAAGCATGAAAAAGGGCGGTCGGTCGACCGCCTGATTTTTTTGCCTGTTTGAAGGACAGAGGACTTTCACGGAACATGCGCTGACCTTCGTTTGCATATCGGCCGAAGCCGATTTGCCGCATCCTGTGCCGTACGCCCTAAAACAAACATCCCCCGAACCTGCGTCCGGAGGATGTTTTCGTTTTCTCAGAAACTGATGATGCCGGCGAAGATCAGCATCACCAGCACCAGCGTCACCGTCAGCAGTGCCGATACGGTGATCAGCAGCGCGGTGGTCGCTTTCTTATTGCCGATGTCGTTGGACTCTCGGGTCGGGATCAGCCTGGATTTTCTCAGCGCGGTGACGACGCCCTTGTACAGGAACAGGATCAGCGCGGAGTTCAGCGCCGCCTTGAGCAGGTTGAACGGGATCAGCAGCGGCAGGAACATTCCCAGCACCGCTTCTCTGGGCAGACCGGTATACAGCGGCGTGATGATGTAGTTCCACAGCAGCATGATGGCGAGCATCGAAAGCGAGCCGGCGATCAGACCGACGATCGCTCTGCGCAGTGTCTTTTTGCGGGAGTAGATCACGGTGCTGACGCCGATGAATACGCCCGACGCGAGAAAGTTCATCAAAAGGCCGATGACGCCGGAGTTGCTGACGGTGATCATCTCGATGAAGCACACGATCAGCGACATCGCGATGCCCGCGATCGGACCGAAGATGAAGCCGCCGATGGTCAGGATGACCTCCTTCGGCTCATAGGTGAGGAAGCCGCCGATGTTCGGGATCCGCAGGAAGATGTCCGCGGCGACCGCGAGCGCGCACAGCATCGCCATACACACCAGCGCCCTGATTCGTTCACTTGTTTTGCTTGACATAAAAGCTCCTTGTGCCGGAGGCACAGATATGATCTTGGATTTCATAAAAAGAAAGGCCGCAGACATTCGGGCTGTCTACGGAGTCTTTTTACGCAATCATATCTTCTCTCATCCGGACTTTACCGTCGGTTACGGAATCACACCGTATCATGCCAGAGGCTCGCAGACTATACTGCCGGTCGGGAATCTCACCCTACCCCGAAGATAATATTCAGTTTGTTGAATCGCTCAACGTTATTATATTAGCACGACAGCGGCGCCGTGTCAATATCTCTGCACAAAAAGCGATCCCCCGCACGCGGCAGGGGACGGTATACAGATCATTTTTTCTTCTTTTTGAACAGCTTGTGATAGATGCGGACCGGCAGCAGACCGTTGATCTTTCCGAGCTTCTGGATAGCTTCTTCGCTTTCCTGTTCCAGCCCCTCCAGCTTTGTCCGATACTCCTCGAGCTGCTTGTTCAGCTCCTTGACCTCTTTTTTCAGGCCGCGGATCTGACTGCGGCGTTCCATATCCGCGTCAAACAGCGTCCGATAGCAGTAGTGGCTGCGTCTGAGCTTGGTGCGGTAATCGGTCACGTCGTCATTCACGCCGCTTTCCTGCATGCTCATCAGATGGCTGACCTCCGCAAAGGGGTATTCGCTGTCGGCGGGCTTCTTCAGGATCGTGCCCACAGTGCGGTACAGATAGCTGTACAGCGACATCAGATAGCTCTCATCCGCCTTGAAGCCGCGGTCGTCCAGCAGCTCCTGCATCATCCTGAGGATGACCTCGGGCGTACAGACGTCCAGCGCGACCGCGCGGTCGGGATAACCGATATTCTGATAGAAGTAGGGGATCTTCTCATTCCATACAAGGTCGACGGACGGAACGTCCAGCGCGTAGGAGATGATCGCGGAATGCATACGGACGGCGACCACGGCGTCAAAGCCGGCGATCGCGTGAACCACCTCGCGGGTAGAGTCGGGGACGATCAGCTTGTCGTCGGGAACCCCGATCCGCTTGGCGATGTATCCCATGCTGTTGTTGTCCAGCACACTGCCGTTGGTGAACAGGCGATATTCGATGTCCTTTTGTTCAAACAGGGCGATCAGCCCCTTGATGAATGCTTCCTCACTGTCCAGCGTCCATTTTTTGCCGTTAGCCTTGAACAGACCGCCGCGCACGATGTTCAGACCGACGATCCTGCGCTTCTTCGCGTTCCTGACCTCCTGGACCTCTCTGCGATAGACATGCTTTGCCCATACCGCGGGATCGCAGACCGATACGATATCAAAGCTGCAGCCCTCGGCAAAGGGGGTGAACACCTCCGCCGTCTCACGGACGGACATCGCCTTGACGCATTTGCGTTTCAGGATCGCGTTCAGCCGTGCGCCGCTTTCCTCGTCGGCGTGCATATTGTTGATCCCCATCGACGAGAACACGACCGGGATACTCTTTTCCTCAGCGATCGCGGTGATCGTGTCGATCGCGTCGAACGAGCCGAGGTTGTTGAAGCCGAACATCGCGCCGCCGGAGAAAAGGATCAGGTCGGCAGAGGCGACTTTTTCCTCGTCGATCTCCTTGATATGCATGTTGTCGACCGCATAGCCGCTCTCATCGATGCCGAGATTTTTCATCACGACCCTGAGCAGGCGGTCAAAGCAGATGCGGACGAGCATATCGCCGAAATTATCATCAAAAAAGGATATTGTCAGGATTTTCATGGGACAGCTCCAGTCGGTTTTCGGGTGGATACGGACTTACACAAATATTATAACAGTTAAAAATTCCATTGTCTACTGCTTTTGAGAGAAAATCGTTCACCAAAATCCGCTGCGCCGTACCCGTGATCGACAGGCTTCCGCATCATCGGCCGTCACACGCTCCGGCGATCGACGCGGTAAATTCCTCCAGCCGTTTTTCCAGCGGCGGGATATGGGCGTCCATCCAGTGCTGACGCGACAGATAATAGCGGAACGCGGGACCCATTTCCTCCTCGTCGATCTTCAGCGGACAGAAGCGGATATTGCGGTTCAGCTCCTGGAACGCCAGATCGATCTCATTGAGGACATGGTGGGACTGCAGACTGTTTTTGCTGATGATCACGACAAAATCCGTGCATTGTGTGATCGCGTTGACGATCGCGCTGGCGTAATCCGTCGAGTGGATGTTCCGCGGTGCATACCAGACCTTCAGACCTGCCGCCTCCAGCTTTGCGCAAAGGTTGTCGGCGATATTCCTGTCGCCGGACGAGTAGCTGATGAATACGGATCGGCTGCGGTCACTGTTTTGTCTGCTGACGAGCGATTGCCCTGCCTGCTGTGTCGAGTAGGAACGCTCCAGCGACTTCGCAAATTGATACGCCTGCGACTGATTGCGGGAGATGATCCTGATGTGCTTGACATACTCATTTGCCCTGAGAAACCGCAGGCACTCATTGATAGTCGGTACGGCGGTCATCGCGACGTCTACCATCTGATGCCCTCCGCCGAGGATCGGCAGACCGACGGTCTCGACGGGAATACCAGACAGCGAGGCGATGTGCAGCATATGGAAATACGCCTGGATAGAGGCGATGATTTGCCCTTCATCGCCCTTTCCTTTACAATTCCTGCCCTGAAAACGCGTCATCTCGATACAGCCGATCCTGCCGATCGGCAGCTGTGCCCCGGTGATTTCCCGCGAAAGCCAGATATTTGAGGACTCGCGCAGATCGATCTGCGGGGAGGCCGCCAATTCCCTGACGTCGATCCCCCTGCCGTACAGGGCGCCCATCAGCGTGTCCGGCGACGGATTATAGCCGTGCAGAAAAGCAGAGACGGTCATCACGTCGATAGGCTCGCGGATATCGACGATATCCTGCGCGTAAACAGAGATATCCTTTTCCCCGTAACGGGTGCCGATCGTTTTTGAAATCAGGGCGTTCATATTACCACATCCTTATCCGTGTCGTGTCGGCGATCGTGATCTCGCCGCGGTTTACTTTTTTCTCAGGATCGCCATCGAAGCATAATGCAGCACCTCAAAGCGATCCGGCGCCGTGCGGTCGAGCATTTCTCTGTGCTCTGCGTCCCATTTATCCAGCTCGTCCTTTGACAGCGATGCGCCGACGCCTCTGCATGCCCGCATCCTTCCGTGCCACGATTCCTTCGTAAAGGGGACATATAGGTCGTATTCCTCGCGGTCTTCCGGTTCGAACCAATTGTATGCCGCATCAGGGATCGTGATCGGGTGCCGCGTTTCGCCGGCTCCCGACCAGCTTGGACTGTATTTCAGAACAAGCGCCTCGCTTTTTCCTGCGATCACATCCTCAGACGGCAGCCACGCCATATACAGGATCAGCAGTCTGCCGTTCGGCTTCAACAGCCTCGCCAGCTTCGGCAGCACCTTCTCGTGGTCAAAATAAAAGAAGCACTGACAGGCGGTGATGACGTCGAATGACGCGTCCGGATAATCGAGCTGTTCCGCGGAAACGGTCCGAAAATCGATCTTCATGCCGCTCTCGTCCGCCAGCCGTTTTGCCTGCGCGATCTGCTCCCCGGAGATGTCCGTCCCCGTCCAGTGCGCGTTGAAGCGGTACATATTGCGCGGCAGTACGCCGGTCCCGGTCCCGATGTCCAAGACCTCCTGACCGTCCGTACAAAGCCCTCTGTCTACGATCTTACGATAAAACTCTTCGGGATAGATATCCCGGTATCGGGCGTATTCCTCTGATGTCCTGCCCCAGTCGAACGCTTTTCCCGCGTCGATCTTTTCATTGATTATTTCCATCACAAACCCCTTGCATCAGCCCGTCCGTCGACGATCCTCAAATTTTTATATGCTTTCCCGCGACAGCAGAACGACAGATTCAGATGTTGTTTCTTTAGGTTGGAAAATTTCGCTGTTGATATTTTTCCGACGTAAAAGGACAACACTCTCGACATGATCGGTATGCGGGAACATATCGAACGGACAGCATACCTGCGCACGGTAGCCCAGCCTGCCGAACTGTAAGATATCCCGCGCCTGTGTTTCGGGGTTGCAGGAGATGTAGACGATCCTGTCCGGCTTCAGCCGCGCGAGCGCCTTGAGGAACGACGCAGTACAGCCTGCTCGCGGCGGATCGATGAAAGCGGCGCCGACCGTTCTGCCCTCTTCGACCAGCGCTTTGGCATAATCCCTGCTGTCCGCGTTGACGAAGGTGATATTCTGTATCCCGTTCATGCGCGCGCTGCGTTTTGCGTCGCGGATAGCGGCGGGGTTCAGCTCGACAGCCAGTACCTCCCGAGCGGCGTCCGCCGCGACGATGCCGATGGTGCCGGTGCCGCAGTACGCGTCCATCACGACCTCGTTCCCGTTCAGCTGTATCAGCCCGATCGCCCTGCGGTACAGCTGCTCGGTCTGGTCGTGGTTTACCTGATAAAAGGAGGCGGGGGAGAGGAGGAACCGTTTCCCGCAAAGCACATCGGTGATGTGTCCCTCGCCGAACAGCGTTTCTGTCGGCTTTCCGACAAACAGCTTCTGTTCGCTGCGGTTCTCCGCGATCACGGCGGTCGTCAGAGCGGGGCACGCCTTTTGAAGCGCGGTCGCGAAGGTGCGCTTGGCGGGGAAGATCGGGCTTGCCCCGTTGATGACCAGCATGCTTTTACCGGTGCCTGCCGCCTCGCGGATCAGCACGCTTTTCAGCCATCCTTTTCCGGTGTGCGGATCATAGGGAACGATCTTGAAGCTGTGGAACAGCCTGCACAGCACGGCGGCAAGCTGATTCGCCGTGTCAGAGCACAGCGCGCACGACGGTGTGATGACTGCGGTGCGGTTTGCGGACTGATAGACGCCGCTGACCAGACCCGCCCTGCCGTTTCTGCGAAAGACAAACTGCGCCTTGTTGCGATATCCCGCGGTCTTCGGCGACGGCGTGATCGGCTCGACCCTGCACAGCCCGCCCAGCAGCCTGCGGCATCGATTCTCTTTATGGCGCAGCTGCTCCTCATAGCTGAGGTTGCTGAGCTGACAGGAATTGCATTTTTTCGCGACCGGACAAAATTCGTCCATGATCTCACCGTCCCGATTCGGATTATGACCGACTGATTTTCCCGTATTATAGCATAAAATCGCCTTGTTGTACACCGAAAAACGATATTTTCACTCCCGAAAACCCGCATAAATACTGGATTTCTGCGGATTTACAAAAACTGTAACTTGATAATCCGGCGAATTCCCTATATAATGTAGGATATGAAACCTGTAAAAGTAGTCCATCAGAACGGCTCCGTCCACCTCAAGGAGCAAAAGAAAAAGCAAATACAGAAGGCGGTACTGGCGATCGTTCTATCGCTGGTCGTGATCGGCGCGGCGTTTTTTACGGTCTATGCCGTGAGCCGCGGGATCGCCGAATCAAGCGCCGCCGATAAGAACGTACAGCTGGATTCCGACAATACCATCGACGCGACCCTTGCCCGCGGAGATATCTGCACGCTGACGCTGCCGGAGGGCGTCGACGTCAATGACGTCACATTTTCCACATCCGACGCTAAGATCGTGCGGGTAGACGCGGCAGGCAGAGTCGACGGCCTTGCAGAGGGCTCCGCTACGGTCACCGCCAAGGCGGGCGATTTCTCCGCCTCCTGCCGGTTCACGGTCGAGCAGGCGCGCGGCGCAAAAAGGACATCGGAGATCACCACCGCGTATCTCGCGAACCTTGACACCCTCTACGCGAACATCAAAAAGAGCAGGGACAATCTCTACCGCATCACCGTCAACCGCCGCACCAATACGGTCACGATCTATACCTATGACGAGAGCGGCGATTATAACGTCCCCGTCAGGGCGATGGTCTGCTCCTGCGGTCAGGGTGGTTCGAACATCACCCCGGTCGGCGAGTACCGCGTAGCCTCAAAGCGCGAGTGGGCGACCCTGTACGGCGATGCGGCGCATGAATACCTGTTCGGCCAGTACGTGACCGAGTTCAACGGCGAATACCTGTTCCATTCCGTTCCCTACGAGAGCCAGGAAAAATACGCGCTGGAGATCGATGAGTACAATAAGCTCGGCGCCAGCGTGTCACAGGGCTGTGTACGGCTGTCAGCGTCAGACAGCTATTGGATCTACAAAAACTGTTCGCTGAATACGCCCGTCCGTGTCATCGACGCGGATGGATCCGCCGATCCGCTGGGAACGCCTCCCGCCGTGCGTCAGAACATTTACAACGGCTGGGATCCCACCGATCCCGACGAGGAGAATCCCTTCCAGGGCAAGCGCCCGCGCATCCTCAATATCGAGGACGTCACGCTGAAAAAGGGCAGTGCCTTCGATCCGATGGAGGGCGTTGCGGCAAAGGACATCTGCGGCAATATCATCACCGACCGCGTGCTGGTACAGGGCAAGGTCCTGACCGATAAGCCCGGTACCTATTACCTCACCTATTCGATCACCGACGATTTCCACCTGACCCGCTCGGCGACCCGTACCGTCGTCGTCAAATAGACATGATTCATCATACAAAACGGCTGCCGTTCCCGGAACGACAGCCGTTTTTTGCTTGATATGGCATTTCAGAGGATCCTCACACACAGCTCTGAGCCGCGGCATCAGTAATCCTCGTACAGGAAATCCGCCCAATAATACTGGCTCATGTACTCGCTCTGATAGGCGTTGACCGCGCCTGCGTCAAGCTCCTGAAAGCGATAGTAGTCACAGTCGATCAGATCGACATTGACCGACATATTGTTGTAGGTTTTGTTGATGACCGCCTCCGCTGAGACGCTTTTGAGCGCCTTCATCATCGCGGATACGATCTTCTGGAAATAGATCTGCTGCTTATTGTCGTAGGGCATATCCTCGAACAGCACCGCGGCGATCTCCTTTTTGGTGCACGAGCTGCCGTGGCGGTGTACCAGATAGGCAAAGACCTCCTTTGCCTTGCTGCGCTCAAAGTGGAGCGGCTTGCCGTCGGGGGTGAATACGTCAAAGTTGCCGAAGCACTGTACCTTGAGCAGGGCATTCTCCTTCGGCACGATGGGGAACCGCAGGTCGGCAAGCTCTGCGGCGACCTTATCCTTGGTCACGGGCTTCATGATATAGCCGCTCGCGTGCAGACGCATCGCGTCGCCGGCATACTCGCTGTATCCGGTGACAAAGATGATATTCATTTTCGGATTGATCTCCTTGAGGCGCTTTGCCGCCTCGACGCCGTCCATCTCGCTCATATGGATATCCAGAAAAGCGATGTCACAGCCGTTTGTCTTTGCCTCCTCCAGCAGATCCTCCGGCTCCTCAAAGCCGATGACCTCGGCGTCGGGCTTAGCCTTGCCGATGGAAAGCTCCAGCATCTGCAGAGCCAGCGGTTCGTCGTCAACACACAGGATTCTCATACTTTTGTCCCTTCTTCGGCAGCGTCACCGTCGCGACGGTGCCCTCGCCGATCACACTTTCGATTTTTACCTCGCCGCCGCACATATCGTGCAGACGCCGTTTCACATTTTCCATGCCGATATGCGAGCGCCCGTCGTCCTTGACCTCGTTCACGTCAAAGCCCTTGCCGTCGTCGGATACGATCACCTGATAGCTGTCGGCGGTCTCCCGCGTCGCGATCGTCAGCGTACCGCCGCCGCGCTTTTTGCTGATGCCGTGCTTGACGGCATTTTCCGCCAGCGGCTGGATGGACAGCTGCGGCAGGACGAAGTCCTCGGTCCGGATATCATATACGATGTTCAGCTTTTTGCCGAAGCGGAGCTTTTCGATGTACAGGTATTTTTTCAGATGCTCCAGCTCCTTTGAAAACGGCACCGGCGTTTTCTGCTTGAGGGAATCCATGTTCCCCCTGAGATAATCGGCAAAGGTGACCGTCGCCTCCTGGGCGGTCTCGGGATCGATGGAACACATCATGGCGATCGAGCTGAGCGAATTATACAGAAAATGCGGCTGGATCTGCGATACCATGATGGCGACGCGCGACTCGTACAGCTCGCGCTGCAGCTCCTCGTTGCGCAGGGTCTGTTTGTACTGATGCCGCAGATCGATCAGCAGGTTCACGATCTGATAGATCAGCGTCGCTGCGGCGCCGAACTCAAAGAGCCGGATATCAGAGAAGCCGAGATACGCGTTGAGTGCGTCAAAGGCCAGCGTCGCCGCGATCGGGATGAGGGTGAAGATCGCCAGCTGTGCGCTGTCGTTTTGCTTCCATTCCCGTGCAAGGCAGACCGTCAGGATCACGGAAAGCACGACAAACAGCGCCTGCGCGAACGGCGTGCTCGCATACAGATCGCTGACGCCCGTCGCGTTGAACACGAACAGCATGACGGTAAAGGCGGTGAACAGGATCAGAGAGATATTGGCGATCAGCTTATGCCGTTCATCCATCAGGAGCACCTTGATGAATATCAGCACACAGATGCCGAACAGATGGCGGGTCGATTCGCACAGCGACATACATAAAGCGGGATTATCGATCCACAGCGGCATAAAGGTATACAGCGCCCGCGATATCAGATAAACGCCCGTAAAGAAGCACAGAAGCGAGAACGCCAGATAACGGTTGTTGATGCCGCCGAGAACGGACGCGGCGATCGGAAAGGCGAACAAGCCGAAGAAGCAGACCGTCAGACAGAACAGGATCGCGGGCAGCTTGCGCACGAACAACAGCTCATACATGCCCGTCGCATCGCTGACATACATGTTGAAATAGTCGGAAAGATCGGCGTAGGAGAACATGTGATACGGGTTCGTCAGCGTGACGGTGATCTCCTCGTCGTTTTTCATCAGGTCGTCAAAGAGGGTAAGGCCCCGATAGTAATCGATGCTGCTGCCGGGGGAATCCTTCAGCGCGGAGGTATCGTCCTCGCGGTAGTTGGAGAACTCGCCTCCCGGGGTCTCGATACGGTACCAGATATTGTTGGTCACAATGATCAGATAGCTCTCGTAATAGTACATCGGTCTGGACAGCGTCCCCTTGATGGTGACCGAATGAAAATCGCTGTGGAGCATTTCATCGGGGATCGTGTCCTGCCATTCGCCCCCGTCGACGGAGTATCGGCCGTTGATCGATACCTTGTAGGAATCATATTGCTCTCTGCGCCCGACAGACAGAGCTGTGATCACGATCAGAGAGATGAAGGCAACGGCAACGATCGCCAGGGCGATATATGTCATCACCCTGCCCTTGATTATCCTCACGCGCATCACTCCCCGACCGTTTATACCTCTATTATATCAGCATATGATCAGTTGTCAACGAATGAAAACACAGCCGGGGAACAAATCGCGCCCGGACTGTGCAGGCGCATTGGCGATCAATACTGCGTGAAGTCGATATCATTGCCGATCATGTTGTGACCGAGACCTGTCACCATGTTGACGGTGTAGTAATCCACGGTCGCGCTTCCGTCAGAACTGCCGACCCGTACAACGGCGTCTCCGGAGCCGTCGGGGACCATTTTTGCGTCAAAGCGTACCTTTTCGGCGTCGCCGATGTTCGCGCTGTAGTAATTCTGCGCCTTCTCACGCAGCTGCGCGTAATCGTAGAAGTGAAAGCTCTCTACGCTGTCGCCGCAGAGATACTTCATCCGATAGGCGACGTGATCCTCGGTCGTCAGCAGCGCGCTGTGACCGTCATTTTCGCTGAGCTTCCACGACGCGGCGCTGCCCGCGTATCCGATGTTGACGCGGTAACTGCCGGTGCTTTCACTGTAGCTGTACTGTACGGGTATGCCGGTGTCGTTTTCCGGAGAAACACGGATAACGGACTCGTGCTTCGGGGATACGAAAAAGAGGAGCGAATCGCCGTTGCTGTCGACGCCCTGCCAGACGCCCTTGGCAAGCGCCGGGATCTTCGCCTTCAGCGCGACGGAATCGACGATCGTTTTGTCGGCGTTCGCCGCGTTCACCAGCGCTCCCGCCGTGAGCAGTGCGATACATATCATCAAAGCCAGCGTGATCGCGATCATGCACTTGAGATTCTTTTTCATGTCAGCACCTCCGTTTTCCGATTCAGCCTGTACGCCGTCCGCAGGGCGATTTTTTCTCTTGACTGTACCTGCAGTATAGCATCCCGATAAGGACAGAAAGAGGACAAAACGCCGCAGGATCGGCAGAAAAAGCAAAAAATCCGGGTCGGCGAGAATCGCTGACCCGGAGGGACATGATGTCGGATGTTCAGTTATGGTTCGGGATCGTCCGATCAGTAATAGACGACGTTGCCGTTTTCGTCGTAATAGACGCCGTCAGATACCGCGCCGTCATCACTGACGCCTGCGTCCTCGACAGCCTCTTCCTCTTCTTCGGTTTCCTCCTCCGCCTCGGTCGGCTCCTCAGCGGGCTTGGTCGCCGCGGCAGTCGGCGCCTCGGTCGCTGTCTCGGTGGGGTTCAGCGACGCTTCCTCTGCAGCCTCTTCGTCCTTGTTCAGCGCGTCGATCATCGTAAACAGCGTTTCTTCAAAGGTGACGCCCGGACGATAGAAGTTTTTCAGCGGGATAAAGGTGACCCTGCCCTCGTTGAGAGCGGAGAGGACATTGAGATTCGGGTCGGCGATCAGCTTGTCATATACCGCCGATTGGATCGTACCGTCCTTCGCGACGGTTCCGTCGAGGAACAGATAGGTCGGCGACGCGTAGCGGATATACATCTCATCCGCCGCGGTGACATTGCCGTTTTCGTCGGTAGTTTCCGTCGCGCGGAACTGGGGAGAGGTCTTGTTTGCAAAGACGTTGATCGCGCCGTTATAGCCGAAGATCTTTGCCTGCACGCTGTCCTTGACAAAGGTGCAGTAGCTGCCCTGATCGTCAAGATACAGATACGCGTCGGTGACGACGATGTTCTTGGTGGTGGTGCTGTATTCATTCAGCAGCTTGAACAGCTTATTATAGGCATCCTCGCCCTTTTTGCTGCCGTCGGTCTTGCCGCCCAGCGCGGTGCCGAGGTCGATGTACAGCTGTCTGATCTCCTCCTGCGTATTTGCGGGCGTCAGCGTTACGACGGTAACACCGCCTTCATCCAGCTTGTTGCGCGATTTGGTGCTGAGGGACTCGTCCGCGATGACCAGATCGGGGTTCAGGTTCAGCAGGGTGTCGATCGCGGGATCCGTCCCCGTACCGACGGAGGGCAGTATGTTCAGCATCTGCTGGTCGCATTCATAAGAACGTCCCGCCAGCTTGATATCATAGCCGATATACAGGATGATGTCGGCAAAAGCGTCGTTGAGGACGACGACCCTCTGCGGTTCTGCGGTGATCTCCGCGCCGCCGACGGTCACGGGGAAGTTATCGTCTTTGCTGCCGCCGCAGCCGGAAAAGACCGCCGCACATGCAGCGATCAGGCATACAGCCAGAAAAAGGGAGAGAATTCGTTTCATTATTCATACACCTCAGCATATCATACTAACCTATATTGTACTCAAAAGTCATGCAATAGTCAAATAATTCCGAAGATTTTTATCAAAATTCACGAAAAATACAATTTTTTAAAAAATGGTTAAAAAAGTATTGCATTTTTTAAAATGTAGTGCTATAATTACATCTGTCGTTGAGAGACGACACACAGTTGGTGTTGATGACGCAGGGGGTCCACCCGTTCCCATCCCGAACACGGAAGTTAAGCCCTGTAGTGCCGAAGATACTTGGCTGGCGACGGCCCGGGAAAATAGGAAGATGCCAACACTCTATAAAGGCTTCCACCCAATAGGGTGGTTGTTTTTTTATACGGAAAACTTTCTTCCGGAATAATTGCAAAACCCCTCCGTATGTGATACACTGAGATCAGAATCATTTACGGAGGGATTTTTATGTCAGAGATCGCCAGGCTCACAGAAATCGTCAGAAACGCAAAGCGCATCGTTTTTTTCGGCGGCGCGGGCGTATCCACCGAAAGCGGCATCCCGGATTTCCGTTCGGTAGACGGGCTGTATCACCAAAAGTTCGACTACCCTCCCGAGGAGATCCTCAGCCATACCTTCTTCATGCGCAAGCCGGAGGAATTCTACCGCTTCTACCGTGAAAAAATGCTCTGCCTTACGGCAAAGCCCAACAAAGCGCACCTGACCCTTGCCAAATGGGAGCAGGAGGGAAGACTGCGTTCTGTCGTCACCCAGAACATCGACGGTCTGCATCAGGCGGCTGGCAGCCGACGCGTGCATGAGCTGCACGGATCGGTCCTGCGCAATTACTGCATGAAATGCCGCAAAAGCTATGGCGTGGAAGCGATCGCCGGATCCGAGGGCGTTCCGATGTGTGACTGCGGCGGAATCCTCAAGCCCGACGTCGTGCTGTATGAGGAGCCTCTGCCCGAGGACACCGTCATGGCGGCGCTGGACGATATCCACCGTGCCGATGTGCTGATCGTTGCGGGGACCTCGCTGACGGTCTACCCCGCCGCGTCCTATATCCGCTATTTCGGCGGCGACAAAATGGTGCTGATCAACCGCGACGCGACGCCCTATGACAAGATCGCCGACCTCGTGATCCACGATAAGGTGGGCGAGGTGCTGAGCGCCGTCGACGCCGCGATATAAGCGAAACAACTTGCATAACTCAAAAAGGTCATCCCGGCGGGGATGACCTTTTTTCATACCTTATTTGCTTTCGGTTTCTTTCTCTGACGCGAGCAGCTCTTCATCGAGCCGATAAACGCTCAGCTTTACCTTGTCGCCGGGCTTATGCTTGGCGAGGATATTGTAGACGTCCTGGAAGGAGCCGATCTCTTCTCCGTCAACGGCGGTGATGATATCGCCCTTCTTGAGATCCGTGTCCTTCAGCGCGCCGTCGTCGGCGATGCTGTCGATGATCAGACCGGAGGGGATGCCGTAGTAGAGCTTTTCGTCGGCGGAGACCGGCGTACCGGAGAATCCGATGCGCGCCCTGTCGGGAACATAACCGTAGTGGATCAGGTCGGTGACGATCTCCTTGACGATCGCGGAGGGGATGGAGAAGCTCATGTTCTCATAGTTTTCCGCGACGGTCTTCGCGGTGGTGATGCCGATGACCTGACCGTAGTAGTTGCACAGAGGACCGCCCGAGCTGCCGGGGTTGATGGCGGCGTCGCTCTGGATATAGCGCACGCATTTATTGACGGAGATCTCTCTGTCGACCGCCGAGATGACGCCCTGCGTCAGGCTGTTCTGGTATTTCGCGCCGCCGGGGCTGCCGATGGCGATCACATCGTCGCCCACCTCGACCTTTTCCGAGTCGGCAAATTCCGCGGGCTTGAGATCCTTTGCGTCGATCTTCAGCACGGCAAGATCGGTCCATGTATCATACCCGATGATCTTAGCCGGATAGCTGTCGCCGTTGTTCAGGGTCACGTTGACGGTGAATTTCCTGGAGTTGTACAGTACATGCGCGTTAGTGATGATGTAGCCGTCCGCGGAGATGATGGTGCCGGAGCCGCCGGACGTGATATCGTAGATATTCTCACTGATCTTGCCCTCGTAGCAGGAGATGGTGACCACGCTGTCAACGAGTGTGTTGAAGGAACTCTTCGCGGTGTACTTCGCGCTGTCGTCCGCGTCCTTGGGCGCGTCCTTCAGCTCGATCCCCTTGGCGTTTTTATCGGGCTTGCCCACGCTGTCGGGGTTGTCGTCCTCGCGCATCTGGGTCGCACCGTTGTCGGGGACCAGCTTGATCTCCTCTTCAAACTCGGTGTGCTTCAATTCCTCTACGCTGTCCTCCAGATCGCCGAAGAAGCGGTTGTCGTTGTTGTTGATTTCGGAGAAGATCTCGTCTTCCTTGTTTTTCTTTTCGGCGTCCTTCGCGGAGGCGTTCGCGATGTAGGCGATAAAGCCCGCCACCATCGCGAGAAGCAGCGCGGAGAGGATCAGCAGAAATGCCTTTGTGCCGGTCGACGAGGACTTTTTCCGTTCGGGAACCGTCTCGTGAACGGGATAGTGGACGCTGTTCCCTGCGGGAGCGGGACCCTGCGGCGGCATACCGGGATGCTGAGGGGGCATGGCCTGCGGCGCAAAGCCCTGCGGCTGCTGGGGATAGTGCTGCGGGTACGGCGGCTGTACATACGGCTGTTGGGGGTACGGCTGCTGCGGATAAGGCTGCTGTCCGTACGGCGGCTGTACATAGGGCTGCTGCGGGTACATCGGATACGGCGGATAGTAGGGTGCGCCGTTTGACGGCTGCTGCGGCATGCCCTGTTGGGGGTACTGAACGCCGCCCGCCGGCGGGTACATCGGATACTGCGGGTAATAGGTGACGCCGTTGCGCGGGTACTGCTGTACCGGCGGTACAAAAGGCGGTTCTGACTGCGGCTCTGCTGCCTGCGTTTCCTGAACGGGCTCGCTGTCTGCCGGTTCGCTTTGCGGCTGAGCCGCTGTTTCCTCAGCGGCGCCTGCGTCGGGCTCGGCAGCCTCGATCGGCTGTTCATCCAGCTCGGGGTATTCGTCCTCCGGACGGAAATTCTCCGAAGGCAGATTGTTTTCCATCATTTATTCCTCCGTTTCGGGTTCAATAGTGGTTTCGATATATTTCCCGCCCGCATCCTTTTTGCCGGACTTCGGGTGGGGGATATTGGTCGGCAGCCGGAAGGCAAAGCGGGTGTATTCGCCTACGCGGGATTCGACATAGATATCGCCCTCGTGCAGGCGCATGATCGTCTTGGCGATAAACAGACCCAAGCCCATGCCCTTTTTATCCTTGCTGCGGCTCTTATCGGTTTTATAAAAGCGGTCGAAGATAAAGCGGATATCCTCCGGCGGGATCCCCTCGCCCGAGTTGGTGATCATCACGGTGATATCAAAGCGGGTCTCCTCGATATCGAAGTTGATGTAACCGCCCTCGTCGGTGAATTTGACCGCGTTTTCAATGAGATTGTAGATGACCTGATAGATCAGGTCGGGATCGGCGTAGACCTTGATGGCGCGGAATTTCTCAAGCCCCGTGATCCGCAGGTTCCGCTCGATGATCTGCTGTTCAAAGCCCGCGAGAATGGAAATGAGGGTGGAGAAAAGGTCAAAGGTCGCGGGGTGGATCTTCAGCTCGCCGTTATCGATTCGCGACAGTGACAGCATCGAGGTCACAAGGCGCGACAGACGCTTGACCTCGTTGGAAACGATGTTCATATAATGCTTCTGGCGCTCGGGCGGGATCGTGCCGTCGAGGATGCCGTCGATGAAGCCCGCGATGGAGGTCATCGGGGTCTTCAGCTCATGCGAAACATTTGAGATAAAGGTGCGGCGCATCCCCTCGCTGGCGGCAAGCGAGTCCGCCATATTGTTGAACGCGTTGGCAAGCTCGCCGATCTCATCCATGCTGCGCACATGGACGCGCACGGAAAAATCGCCTACAGCGAACCGCTTGGCGGCGTTGGACATCTGTCTGAGCGGACGGACCATCTGATAGGACATCATCGCGACGAACATGATGACGATCAGCACCGTGATGCCGGCGGAGATCAGGAAGATCTTGACAAAGGTCGCGGGCAGAGCAGAGGTGAAGGTCGCCTTCGCAAAGACATAGCAGTAGCCCTCGATCTCCGCGTCGTCGCCGTAGCCGCTCACGATCGGAACGCCGGCAGTATAGTAGTTTTCTTCGTAGTATCCCTCCAGGGTACCCGTTTCAAAAAACTCTCCGTAAGCAGTCGCACCCAGAACATAGGAGGGCAGGGCATAGCGGTGATGCTTGCAGTTTTCGCCCTCGGAGCAGTCGACGCAGGTACCCGTCCTGTCTACCAGGAGGATGTCGGAGCCGACGTCGCCTGACATAAAGGGAAGCGGCTTGTCCAGCAGGCTGTTCCTGCCGGTGATGCTGGTAAAGATGCTCAGCCGCTCGTCGGAGCTTTCGATCTTCTGCGCGACCTGCCGTGCGGTGGAGATCAGGTTATTCTTTTGTTCTCTTTCCCAGTAGCTGTTGACGAAAATATACATCATCACGCCCAGCGAGATGAAGCTGACCAGCAGGATGACCATACCGAACATGAGGTATTTCCGGAACAGCGAGTGCCTTATCCTGAAGCCTGACGGCTTAGCCTTTGGTTTCAAACTTATAGCCTACTCCCCATACGGTGCGCAGCTCCCATTTGTCGGAGACACCGTCGATTTTCTCTCTGATACGCTTGACGTGAACGTCAACGGTACGGCTGTCGCCGTAATACTCAAAGCCCCATACCTGATCCAGCAGCTGGTCGCGCGTAAAGACCTTGTTGGGGTTGGAGGCGAGGTGGTACAGCAGCTCCAGCTCCTTGGGCGGGGTGTCGATCTGCTTGCCGTCCACGATCAGCTCATAATTGGTCAGGTTGATGACGAGCTTGTCCCATCGGACCTCCTTGACGGTGTCCTCGTCGCTGCCGCCCGCACGGCGCAGTACCGCGCGGATACGCGCGACGACCTCTTTTGCCTCAAAGGGCTTGACCACATAGTCGTCCGCGCCCAGCTCAAGACCGAGGATCTTGTCAAAGACCTCGCCCTTCGCGGTCAGCATGATGATAGGACACTCAGAGGATTTGCGGATCTCGCGGCAAACCTGCCAGCCGTCCATTTTCGGCAGCATGATATCCAGCAGGATCAGCGCGGGCTGTTCGGCGTTGAACATCTCCACCGCCTGAACGCCGTCATAAGCGATGGCGGTCGTGTAGCCCTCTTTCTCGATATACAGCCGCAGCAGCTCACAGATGTTGCGGTCGTCGTCGACGATCAATATTTTCTGGTTAGCCATCAGAATCACCTCTGTTTTTGATACGATACAGTCTTTTTTAGTCTATTATAATCCTTTTTGTGATGAATAAGTGAACAAATTGAAAATTCGGTCGGCAGTCGGCCGACGACGGTCGATTTTTACGGAAATCGGGCTTGTCCGTCAGTCTTTTCTCGTTCGGCGCTGTCTGTTATCTGAAAAAAGGCTGCTCCGCGCAGCCTTTTTCTTATGCCATTTCCTTGTAGGTTTTGATAAACGTGTCGATCACATACTGTGCCTCTTCGTCGGTCATCACCGAGTTCATCGGCAGGGTAAGCTGATTCTTGTGCATGTTGTAGGCATAGGGGAAGTCGATGATGTCAAAATTTTTCTGCTTATAGGCGGTCATCATCGGCAGCGGCTTGAAGTGAACGTTGCAGTTGACGCCCTGCTCCTTCATGCGGTCATAGAAGGCATTGCGGAATTGAGCGTCTTTGCCGAGAAAGCGGACAAAATAGAGGTGGCCGCTGGAGCGGTGATCGTCGCCCTTGTGGTCGAGCACCTGGATGTTCAGTCCCTCAAACGCCTTGTTATAGCGTTCGATCAGCTCGTGACGGCGCGCCAGCATCTTGTCATAGCGTCTGAGCTGCGCCAGACCGATCGCCGCCAGCACATCGGGCATATTGCACTTGTACTGGGTATTGACGACGTCGTATTCCCACGACGTTCCCTTATCCTTCGCAAAGGCGTCCTTTGTCTGACCGTGCAGTGTCATCAGCATATATTTTTTGTAAAGCTCGTTGGAGTCGACCCCGGGGATCTCGCGCCATGTAGCCGCGCCGCCCTCCGCCGTGGTCATATTTTTGACTGCGTGGAAGCTGAAATTGGTGAAGTCGGCGATCTCTCCGCACATTTTGCCGTGCCATTGCGCACCGAACGCATGCGCGGCGTCGCTCATGACGATGATGCGTCCCAGCGCCAGCTGAACGGGATTGTCAGAGGGGCGGAAGAGCGCGCGCTTTTTCTCCACGATCTCAAAAATACGGTCATAGTCGCAGACCACGCCCGCAAGGTCGACGGGGATGATCACCTTGGTCTTTGAGGTGATGGCGGCCTCGACCTTATCGTAATCCATTTCATAGGAATTCGGCTTGCAGTCGATCATCACCGGTGTAGCGCCGACATGATAGATGACAGAGCACGATGCGGTATATGTATACGCGGGGACGATGACCTCATCGCCGGGACCGACGCCCAGGATGCGCAGCGTCATCTCGGCACACGCAGTCTGTGAAGACAGACATACCGCCTTCATCGTGCCGCAGGTTTTTGCGATCTCCTGTTCAAACCGTTTGGTTTTGGGACCGGTGGTGATCCAACCCGAGCGCAGGGTATCGACAACTTCCGCGATTTCCTCCTCAGAGATATCGGGAGGGGAAAAGGGTATATTCATCATGGCTATTTCTCCTTTTTGTGTACGCAGAACCGATTCTGCGTATTGCCCTTATAATCCATGATGATTATACACCGAAAAAAAGCGCTTGTAAAGAGGCAATTATCGTCGGCTGCCGGTTTGACTCAGGTACTTTCTGCGCGTCGCCTCGCCTCCTCTGAGGTGCCGCTCCTCTTTATTGATATCCAGCACGGCGCGCACCTCTTTGTACAGGCCGGGATTCAGCCGCGGCAGCCGCGCCGTCAGATCCTTATGTACCGTTGACTTGCTGATGCCGAACGCTTTTGCACTGTCGCGAACGGTCGTTTTCTTCTCGATGATATATTCCCCCAGCCTGACAGCGCGTTCTTCTACGTTACCTTTCATAGGAACCTCCGATGGATGGTTTTGTTACATGTATATGATTCCCGGTCGGATAATATACAAAGCGGAAAAAGGTTTGACATAACGCATCGGATATACTATAATTACACTGTATGACTATAATGCATGCGCTGAACTATCAGACGGCGCATGCAGGGAAAGCGGAATGGGGAATATGAGAAAAATCAATTATCGCAAGATCTTTTTGATGATCGCCGACGCGGTCATCGTCGCGCTGTCGTCGCTTGTCACCAACGCGATTCTGTCGCTTATCGCTATTATCATCAGCGGCAGCACGATGGATATCGCGGTCCAGCCGGTCCGTATCGCAGCCATAATCGGCATGAATACTATGTTCTGCTTCTTTTTGCTGTTCGTTATGGGCGCATACAACAAGGCATGGCGCACCTTTGCCAAATCCGATTACATTCTCTGCGGAGTAGGAGCGGCGATCGGTCTGGTGCTCGGCGCGCTGTTTTCGCAGTTTTCCGGCCATGCGGAGACGCTGCCGTTCTTTATCCTGAATCTGGTCCTGACGGTCCTGTTTCTGCTGCTGTTCCGCGCGCTGTTCAAGCGCACCTTCATTGACTTGATCAATGTCGGTTTAGACAAAAGCCGCGAGCGTACCCTGATCGTGGGCGCAGGCAGGGCAGCGCAGATGATCATCCGCGAGGTCGCCAACGCTGCGTCCGATCCCAACAACCCTTCCAATAAGATCATGCCGGTCTGTCTGGTCGATGACGACATCAATAAAATCAACACAAAGGTCATGGGCATCGACGTTGTGGGCGCGACCAAGGATATCCCCGTTATCTGTAAAAAGTATGATATCAGCCTGATCCTTTTCGCGATCCCCTCCTGTGATGAAGACGACCGCAAGCGCATCATGGAAAAATGCTCCCAGTCCGGCTGCCGCATCAAGACCGTACCTTACCTGAGCCAGCTGTTCCTCGGCGACAACGCGCCGGGCATCATGAGTCAGGTCAAGGATATCCGTATCGAGGATCTGCTGGGACGCGACCCCATCACCTTCGACAAGACCAAGATCCGGGAATTCATCAGCGGAAAGGTCTGTATGGTCACCGGCGGCGGCGGTTCCATCGGCTCAGAGCTGGTGCGCCAGATAGCCGCCTATCACCCAAAGCAGATCATCATCGTCGACATCTACGAGAATAACGCCTACGATATCCAGCAGGAGCTGTACATCGAATATGAGGACAGGCTGAATCTGGTCACCCTGATCGCCTCTGTCCGCGACTACGCAAAGATGGACAGCATTTTCTCCGAATACCGCCCGGAGCTGGTGTTCCACGCGGCAGCCCATAAGCACGTACCGCTGATGGAGACCTCGCCCGCCGAGGCAGTCAAAAACAATATTTTCGGTACCTGGAACATGGTGATGCTTGCAGAAGAATACAGCGTCAAAAAATTTGTGATGATTTCCACCGACAAAGCGGTCAATCCCACCAATGTCATGGGTGCGACGAAGCGCTGCTGTGAAATGATCGTCCAGTATATGAGTCAGCGAGGATGTACCACCGAATTCGTGACTACCCGATTCGGCAACGTGCTCGGCTCCAACGGCTCGGTCATCCCGCTGTTCCGACGTCAGATCGAATCCGGCAAGCCTGTTACCGTAACCCATCCCGATATCATCCGCTATTTTATGACCATCCCGGAGGCAGTCTCCCTGGTGCTGGAAGCGGGCGCGATCGCCCACGGCGGCGAGATCTTCGTGCTGGATATGGGCGACCCCGTCAAGATCACGACCCTTGCAGAAAACCTGATCCGCATGTACGGCAAGGAGCCCTACCGTGACGTGGAGATCCGGTTCACCGGTCTGCGTCCCGGCGAAAAGCTGTTTGAAGAGCTTCTCATGAACGAGGAAGGACTCAAAAGCACAGAGAATAAAAAGATATTCATCGGCAACCAGATCCACATCGACGCCGAAAAGCTCACCTCACAGCTGAACGAACTGCACGAGATCGCTGAAAGGAACGATAACGACGGCACCGTAAAAATGCTCGAAAAGATGGTGGATACCTTCCACCATAACGTCAACTGACACGCAGAGAAATACATCAGACATACCTAAACGTCAATGAATCAAAATATACCTGACAGGAGGCTCAGCATGAAAGTATTACTGACCGGCGGCGCGGGCTATATCGGCAGCCACACCGCCGTAGAAATGATCGAAGCGGGACACGAGGTCGTCATCGCCGACAATTTTGACAACAGCTCGCCGAAGGTCATCGACCGCATCGAGACGATCACCGGCGTCCGTCCGACGCTGTACACGCTGGATGTTGCCGACAACGCTGCGGTCGACGCTATGTTTGCAAAGGAGCACTTTGACGCCGTGGTCCACTTTGCGGGGCTCAAGGCGGTCGGCGAAAGCTGTGCCATCCCCGTTCGCTATTACCGCAACAACATCGACACCACCCTCACCCTGCTGGAGGTGATGAAACAGCACGGCGTACACAACTTCGTATTCAGCAGCTCCGCGACCGTATACGGCATTCCGGAGGAGGTTCCGCTCAGAGAGGGCATGCCGACCTTCTGCACCAATCCCTACGGCTGGACAAAATACATGAACGAGCAGATCCTGACCGACGCCGCCTGCGCAGATCCCGAGCTCAGCGTCGTCCTGCTGCGTTATTTCAATCCCATCGGCGCGCACAAGAGCGGGCTGATCGGCGAGAACCCCAACGGCATCCCCAATAACCTGATGCCCTATATCACGCAGGTCGCGGTCGGAAAGCTCCCGCGGCTGGGCGTTTTCGGCAACGATTATCCCACTCCCGACGGTACCGGCGTGCGTGATTATATCCACGTCGTCGACCTCGCGCAGGGCCATGTCAAGGCGATCGACTACGCCGCGGCCCACAAGGGAACGGAGATCTTCAATCTCGGCACCGGCAACGGCTACAGTGTGCTGGATATCGTCAACACCTTCTCCCGCGTGAACGAGCTGGAGATCCCCTACGATATCAAGCCCCGCCGTCCCGGCGATATTGCCGAGTGCTACGCCGACGCATCCAAGGCGGCGCGCGACCTCGGCTGGAAGGCACAATACGACCTTGAGGACATGTGCCGCGATTCATGGAACTGGCAGAGGAATAACCCGCAGGGCTATTGATCCGATAACGACAAAAACACCGAATAACACCGGAGGTCATATCATGAAAAAGTTACTTGCACTCTTACTCACCGCTTTATTCGTATTTGCGATGCTGACCGCATGCGGCGACGGTGATCCCAAGCAGCGGACGGCTTCAACGACTGCCGCTACAGAAAAGGCAACGGAAAAGCCGACTGAGAAACCGACCGAGAAACCGACCGAGAAGCCTACCGAAAAGCCTACCGAGAAGCCGACAGAGGCGCCTACGGAAAAGCCCACCGAAGCGCCCACAGAGGCCCTGACAGAGGCGCCTACCGAGAAGCCCAAGGCGCTGGATACCACCTTTACCTATGAGGATCCCGCCGGCGAGTACAGGGTCACCGTACCCGCTATCTGGAATGTGACCGGCATGATCCTGGAGGAGGATGACGGCAACGGCAATGAGATGGTCCGCTTTGTCTACAAGGATTCCTATTATGAGGGCGCCGGCAATGTTTTCTCGATCGTCATGATCGACGATCCCTCGGCGTTCTTCGATGTATCGAT